>DXIA01000171.1 GCA_019113125.1 Candidatus Pygmaiobacter gallistercoris
TAGATCTTCTCCACCCCGAGATAGGGCAGCGCCTGACTCATGATCTGGCCAACCACCGGCGCGGCGAGATAGCCGCCGTAGAACTGTCCATCCACCGAGTTCTGCGGCTCATCGATGATGACCAGCACCGCGATCTCGGGATCGTCGCAGGGTGCCACCCCGACAAAGGAGGCGATCCGCACATCCGGATCATCCGAGTCGAGTTTCTGTGAGGTACCGCTCTTGCCGCCGACCCGATAGCCCTGCACATAGGCGCGGCCAACCGTCTTGGTATCCTGCATGATGTCGAGAATCTCGCGGGAGGTCTCCTCGCTGATGACCTGCCGCTTGGTCTCGGGCTCAAGATCCTCCACCAGATTGCCGTCCGCATCGAGGATCTTGCTGACCAGATGCGGCTGCACCAGATTGCCGCCGTTTGCGATGGTCGCCACCGCGGTGATCATCTGAATCGGGGTGATCTTGTTGGACTGACCGAAGGAGCAGCTGGCCAGCTGAACCGGTCCGAGCCCCTCGGCGTCATAGTACTGACTCTGTGCCTCGCCCGGCAGATCGATGCCGGTGGTCTTGGTCAGGCCGAACGCATTGAAGTAGCTGAAAAAGGTCTCGGCCCCCATCTTGGTGCCGATCTGGATAAATGCGGGGTTGCAGGAGTTGCTCAGCGCGAGTGAGAAATTCTCGGCGCCATGGCCCGACAGGTTGGCACAGTGCATGATGGTGCCGGACACATTGATTGAACCGGTGCAGACAAAGCTGTCGCTCAGGCTGCTGGAACCCGAGTCGAGCGCCGCCGAGGCGGTCACCAGCTTGAAGACCGAACCCGGCTCGTACAGATCCGAAACCGCCTTGTTCCGCCACTGGGCGTACTGCGCCGCGAGCACCGCCTCGGCGTGTTCATCCTCCTCGGTGTTCGGGTCGTCGACGACCGTTTCCACCTCCGCCCGCTTGGTCTCATCAT
The DNA here is from genome assembly GCA_019113125.1 of Candidatus Pygmaiobacter gallistercoris. Lineage (GTDB taxonomy): Bacteria > Bacillota > Clostridia > Oscillospirales > Ruminococcaceae > Pygmaiobacter > Pygmaiobacter gallistercoris. The sequence goes on from DXIA01000171.1 coordinate 956, forward strand.
AGATGGTGAAGGGATCATTGGGATCAAAATCCCCCTTGGTCGCCATCGCGAGGATCCCGCCGGTGTCCACATCCATCACGATGACGACACCCCGCTCAATCGCGTTGTAATCCTGTACCGCGCGGTCAAGCTCCTTTTCGGCGTAGTGCTGAATCACCTCATCGATGGTCAGCACCAGACTGTTGCCGTCCTGCGGTGCATAAAAGCTGTCATAGTCGTAGCCCATATCGCCGCCGGCGGCGGTCTGTGCCGAGACCTGCCGGCCCGGGGTGCCGCCCAGCACGTCGTCATAGTAAGCCTCAAGCCCATACAGACCGGTGTTGTCGGTGCCGGTGAACCCGAGTACCGTCGCCAGGAAGTTGCCGTATGGATAGTAGCGCTTGGAATCCTGGGTCAGACTGATGCCGTCAAAGCCGTCACCGTCGTTCCCCTCAATCGCAAACTGCCGCACCGCATCCGCGACCGGTTTTTCCACCTTGAGCTTGATCGACTGGTAGGCGCTGTTGGTCTTGGCCAGCTTATCGAGGATGGTCTGCTTATCGACCTCGAGGATCTCGGACAGCCCCGCTGCGATCGGTTCCCGATCCTCCTCGTCGATGGCGCTGGGGTCGACCGCGACGGTCCAGACCGTTGCGCTCTGCGCCAGTACCTTCATGTTGGAATCATAGATCACCCCGCGGTTTGCGGGGATCACGACATCCTTGAGCTGCTGGTTTGCCGCCCGGACCTTGTAGTCCTCATACTCCACGATCTGCAGCTTGATCAAATTGGCGATAACGCTCCCGAAACCGACCAGGACCAGCAGTGCCACCAGCACCAGCAGCCTGCGGCGGATGATATTGCTCATGTTGGGTTGCGGCGTCTGTTTTTGCGACATCGCGCTCCCTCCTTTGTTCTTCCCTGCAAAGTCTTTTTGATTCTGAAAGAAAAAAGAGGGGTAAAAGTTTCTTTTACCCCTTTCCCTCTTTTCTTTTGGCCGCGCCGCACACGGCGCTTGCTATTCTATCCTATTTTTTCACGGTGCGAGGTATTCCATCAAGTTCATAAATCCCGCCGACAAATTTTCCAGAAATGTCTTGACCTCACTTTCCGGTTTGACCACCTTGTCCTCGTTCTCCAGCGTGAGGTAGGTGATCTGACTGGGGTCGGCCTGCACCAGCCCCAGCTGGGTAACGGCATAGTTTTCCACCGTATCGAGATCGGTTCGGCTCTCCAGCTGAAGGTTCAGATAATCGTACTCGCTCTTTGCATCGGAGAGGTCGCTCTCGGTCGAGGAAATCTGGGTGGTCAGTTCGGTAATCTGCGCGCGGGAATAGAGCACACCCCATGCCAGGGAGAAGATCACCGCGGCGGTCGCGATAATCTTGAACCTGGACAGATCCACCCTTCGTTTTGCCTTGGGATTGTGTGCAACCCGAAGTTTCGGGCGCGGGTCCCTGTTTTCAAATGTTGACAGATCGTAGGCCGCCTGTTGCATGGCGCAGCCCTCCTCTCCCGATCGATACGACGACTTTGCCGCACCGTCTCTTTATTTTATATTTTTTCGATGATTCTCAGTTTTGCCGAGCGGGAGCGGCGGTTTTCCCGCTGTTCCGCATCGTCCGCCTCGAGGGGCTTATGGGTGATTGCCCTTGCCTTTGCCCTGCCGCCGCAGACACAGACCGGAAACTCCGGCGGGCAGGTGCAGGCGGTGCACCAGCGGCGGAACCGCTGTTTGACCAGCCTGTCCTCCAGCGAATGGAAGGTGATGATGCAGAATCTCCCGCCGGGTGCAAGCAGATCGAAGATCTCGTCGAGTCCCCGGTCCAGTGCATCCAGCTCTCCGTTTACCGCAATCCGAATCGCCTGAAAGCTGCGCCGTGCGGGGTTCTTGTTCTTGCGGCGCACCGCCGGCGGCATCGCGGACAGGACGATCTCGGCCAGCTGGCCCGTCGTCTCAATCGGGTGCTGCGCCCGCGCGGCGACAATTCTGCCGGCCACCGTCCATGCACAGGGCTCTTCTCCATACTCCCGCAGGATCTTCGCGAGCTCTTCCCGGTCAAGCGTATTGACAAGATCCGCCGCGGTGGGCCCGCTCTGGCTCATCCGCATATCGAGCGGCGCGTCTCCCAGATAGGAAAAGCCGCGCTCCCGGTCATCCAGCTGGTGTGAAGAGACGCCGAGATCGAGCAGTGCGCCGTTGATTTGACTGATCCCCTGTTGCGCGAGCAGTGCCCGTGCCCCACTGAAGTTCCCCTTGAGCACCGTTGCCGGCAGCCCGGCAAGGCGGGCGGTCGCTGTCTCAATCGCGTCGGGATCCTGATCAATCGCGTAGAGATGACCGCTGGTCAACCGCTTTGCAATCTCCTTTGAGTGCCCCGCCCCGCCGACGGTTCCGTCCAGATAGATGCCATCCGGCCGGATCGCCAGCCCGTCCACACATTCTGCGAGCATAATCGGAATATGGGAAAATTCCATGTTGCGGCTCACCCCTATCAGATGTCGAGCTCTTCCATCGCGACCGCCATCTCTCCGCCGCGCATGCTGTCCTTCATCTTCTGCCAGTGATCCGGTTCCCAGAGCTCCACATAGTCCCCGACCCCGATGACAACGACCTCTTTGCCAAGGCCCGCATGCTCCCGCAGGTTCGGCGGCAGCAGAATGCGGCCCTGCTTGTCCGGCTGCGCTTCCACCGCGCCCGCATAGAGCATTCTGCGCAGCGCCCGGTTTTTCACCATTCCGCTTTCCGACAAACGCGCGAAAATCTGTTCAAATTTCGCCGCGGGCAGCGCGATCAGGCACTCGTCCAGCCAACAGGTAACATAGAACTGTTCGCCCATCTCCTCCCGGAACCGGGCGGGGAAGTTCAGGCGGCCCTTTTCATCCAGCTTTTGACGATAGGTTCCAATCAGCAAGCCGCCCGCCTCCTTCCCGCAGGATTTACCCACTTCTACCCACAATTACC
>DXIA01000022.1 GCA_019113125.1 Candidatus Pygmaiobacter gallistercoris
GTGGGTCGAGCAGTCCGGTCGGTCGGATGATCTGCTCGGCGATCTGGACCGAGTGCTCCCGCTCATAGGCGCCGGGGGTCGCGCTGACATAGATGATCTGGTTGAGCTTGCTCTGGAACTCATCGAAGGTCAGCGGCCGGTTGTCGTAGGCCGAAGGCAGCCGGAACCCGTAGTCGACCAGGCTCTTTTTGCGGGCGTGGTCCCCGCCGTACATTGCCCGCAGCTGGGGCAGCATGACATGGCTCTCATCCACGAAGAGCAAAAAATCGTCTGGAAAATAGTCCAGCAGTGTGCAGGGCACACTGCCCGGCGCGCGGCGGGAGAGCACCCGCGAGTAGTTCTCGATCCCCTTGCAGGTGCCCACCTCCTGCAGCATCTCGATGTCGTACATCGTGCGCTGGGCGATCCGCTGGGCCTCGATCAGCTTGCCCTGCTCGGTAAAGAGCTTGACCTGCTCGGTCATCTCGTTCTGGATGTCCCGGATGGCCTCCTGCATCTTCTCCTTCGGCACGATATAGTGGCTGGCCGGAAAGATCGCGACGTGCTTGACGATCGCCCGCCGCTCACCGGTGAGGGCGGTCACCTCGCTGATCCGGTCGATCTCATCCCCGAAGAACTCGACCCGGATCGCAGCATCCTCCGCATAGGCGAGGTTGATCTCGACGATATCCCCCCGCACCCGGAACTTGTTGCGGGTGAAGTTGATGTCGTTGCGCTCGTACTGCAGATCCACCAGCCGGCTGAGCAGCTCGTCCCGTTTCATCTGCATGCCGGGACGCAGCGAGATAACCATATTGCGGTAGTCGATCGGGTCGCCCAGCGAGTAGATGCAGGAGACGCTGGCGACGATGATGACGTCCCGCCGCTCCGAGAGGGCTGCGGTGGCGGAATGGCGCAGCCGGTCGATCTCCTCGTTGATCGCGCTGTCCTTTTCAATATAGGTGTCGGTCGAGGGAATATAGGCCTCCGGCTGGTAGTAATCGTAGTAGGAGACAAAATACTCCACCGCATTTTCCGGGAAAAACTCCCGGAACTCGGTGCAGAGCTGGGCGGCAAGCGTCTTGTTGTGGGCGAGCACCAGCGTGGGGCGGTTCAGATTCTGGATGATATTCGCCATTGTAAAGGTCTTGCCGCTGCCGGTGACCCCCAGCATCGTCTGTTCCCGATACCCCTTGCGCACCCCGTCGGTCAGCTTGGCGATCGCCTCGGGCTGATCACCGGTCGGCTGATAGGGCGCTACCAACTTAAACTGATCCTTCATTGTCTGTTCCTCTTATCCTTTGCTATTACACCATCGCGTCCAGCATGCCGCTGTCCCGCATCGAGATAAAGTCGTTGTCCGACACAATAATATGATCCAGCAGCTGGACATTCAGCTCATCCAGCACCGTTGCCAGCCGCCGGGTGGTCATCTTGTCCTCCCGCGAGGGCAGCGCGATCCCACCGGGGTGGTTGTGCGCGAGGATGACCGCAGTGGCATTGACGTTGACCACCTCGCTGATGATCTTCTTGACCACGATCGGGACCATGTTGACGGTGCCCTCAAACAGCTTGGTGCAGCGCAGCACCTTGCGCTTGTCGTCGAGCAGCAGCGCGTAGACCTCCTCGTTGCGGCTGCCGACAAACTTCGGGACGAGAAACTCCCCCGCGAGGTTGGTCGAGCTGATGACGGTGCCGACCTTGTTCTTGTCGTCGGCGTAGTACTTGGTACAGGCAGCCACCAGCTTGATCAGGCAGGCAGACATCGGCCCGATCCCCTCCACCTGGCACAGCGCCTCATACGGCGCGTCGAGCACGCCGGAAAAGCTGCCGAACCGGTCGAGCAGATGGTGGGCGATCTCGTTGGTGTCCCGCCGACGGTGGGAGAAAAAGAGCAGTAATTCCAGCACATTGATCGGCTCAAAGCCGGAGAGCCCCTGCTGGAGGAACCGGTTGCGCAGCCGCTCGCGATGTCCATCGTGTATTCCCAAAATTGACACCCCCAAAAAACTGCTCTATACTGTTCTTGGTCCGGTTTTGGCCCTTTATGCCAGAACCGTGCAGTTTACTATTATACACGAAAAAAGTCCAATATAAAAGGGCCGGCCTTTTTTGCGGCCAAAAGATTTTGTTTTCTTGCAGGAGGTCATCGAGTTGAAACAGTTTACCGCCGGCCCCAACGAGACGGGGGTGCGCCTTTCCCGGTTTGTCCAAAAGGTCACCAGCAACCTCCCCTCCTCGCTGCTGCACAAGAGTTTCCGCAACCGCCGGATCAAGGTTAACGGCAAACGCGCGGCGGAGGATTACCGGCTCTGCGAGGGGGATCTGATCGAGCTCTACCTCAATGATGAGTTTTTCCCCGCCCCACAGCCCGAAAAAAAGCACCCCCACAGCGGCCACCGCCGGCTCAAGGTCGTCTATGAGGATAACAACATCGCGCTGCTCTACAAGCCGGTGCACATCCTCTGCCACTCGGATCGGACCCAGGACGCGAACCTTGTGGACTGGTTTGTCGACTACCTGATCGAGAAGGGAGAATACAAGCCCGCCGGGGGCAGCCCGTTTCGGCCGGCGCTCTGCAACCGGCTCGACCGAGGCACCGAGGGGATCGTCCTCGCGGCCAAGACCTACACCGCGCTGCGGGACGCGACGGCGCTGGTGCGGGAGGATCTGCTGACCAAAAAATATCTCTGTATCGTCAAGGGCTGCCCGCCCGAGGGGGTGCACACCGCCTACCTCTTCAAGGAAGAGGCAAAGAATCGGGTGCGGATCTTCCGCCGCCCGTCCGAGGGCCGCAAGGAGATCGTCACCGGGGTTCACCTGCTCGAGAACAAAGCGGGCCTCTCCCTCTGCGAGGTCACCCTCTTCACCGGGCGCACCCACCAGATCCGCGCCCATCTCGCCTTTCTCGGCAGCCCGCTGCTCGGGGACCGCAAGTACGGCGATGAGGCGCTGAATGCGCTCTATCCAAAGCAGCGGGATCAGCTGCTCTGCGCCGTCTCTCTTGGCTTTTCGAAAGAGATTTCGCCGGAAAATAGCCTCGCCTATCTCGCTGGAAAGCAATTTACCCTTACAGAATCTTCGGTGGCCCACTTCTGGAATGAAACAATCCGATAACAAAAAAAGATCCTGAGAAATCAGGATCTTTTTTCATTGATTTTGGGGATTTCAGCCGTTCTTCGCCTGATCCAGCTCGTACAACCGCTTGATCGCCTCGCAGCCGAGCAGCGAGAGAGTCTTGATATTGTCTTCGCTGTGGTCGAGCGCCTTCTCCGGCTCATAATTCCCCTCGTCTTCCTGCGATTTGATGATGTTATCAAGGGTGACCGCCATCGCGCCGCCGCGCAGGCCCCAGATCCGGGTGAGCACCAGTACAATGCTGGTCTCCATCTCACCGCCGAGGACATTCAGCCGCTTGAGGTCGGGGTAGAACTCCTTCCAGCGAGACTGCCAGAATCCATTGAAAGAACTGCCGGGTTCAGGGTAGTTTGCATAGAAGGTATCCTGGGTGCGGGTGGTACCGACATAGTAGGTCTTGTTCATCCCCTTGGCCGCATCGATTCAGGCCTGAACCACTTCGTGGTTCGCCACCGCCGGGAAGGGGCCAGGCGCATAGTGATACGAGGTGCCGTCATACCGGCAGGCGGAGTCGAAGATCTGGATATCGCCCGGGTGGACATGATCCTGGAAGGTTCCGCAGGTGCCGATCCGGATAAAGTTTTTCACGCCGCAGCGGGCGAGCTCCTCCATCGCGATCGCGGTCGAGGGGCAGCCCATGCCGGTGCTGGTGCAGGAAATCGGCACCCCCTTGTAGACACCGGTATAGGTGACATGCTCTCTGCTATCCGCGACAAAATGTGCCTCATCCCAGAAACTGGCCACAATCGGAACCCGTTTGGGATCCCCGGGAAGGAGGACATAGGGGGCCACATCTCCTTCCTTGATCTTCAGATGATACTGTAACGACATCGTTTTTCCTCCTTTGAAACTCAGAATGGCGGACTAAAAAAGTCCGCCAAAGTAAGAAGACCGGTAATCAAAACCGGTCTTGTGTATTCCTATCATAGCTGTTTCGTTTCAATTTGTAAAGGGATTTTGCACTTTTTTCTGAACTGTTTCCCATCATTTTTCTGCAGCAGCGAACAAAAACAGCCGCGGGGCTGCTTTGCCCCGCGGCCTGTCGTTTATCCGAACAGACTGATCTGGCTGCTCTTGGGCAGATCCTGAAAGACCCCCGCCGCATCCAGCGAATCGATGACCGCCGAGGAGACGCCGGCGGTCGACTGAAATTCATCAATCGAGAGAAAGCTGTCGTTCTCCTTGCAGGCCGCCTCCATCGCGAGGGCAGCGGCCTCGCCGATTCCCTTCATCGAAAGATAGGGCAACCGGATCTTGCCGTCCTCGACGATGTACCGTTTTGCCTCCGACTTACCAAGCTCGATCGGCAGAAACTCATATCCACGCGCAAGCATCTCGCTGACCATCTGCAGGCTGGTCAGAAGATCCTCATCCTTCGCATTCTTGTTCTCCTTGAGCCGGGCGGTGACCTCTTTGAGGTGGGCTGCCGCCACCCGCTTGCCGCCCACCGCGGCCTCGTAGTCGATGTCCTCTCCACGCACGGTAAAGTAGGTCGCATAGAACTCGAGCGGATGATAGACCTTGAACCACATCAGCCGGATCGCCGCGATCAGATAGGCGACCGCGTGGGCCTTGGGGAACATATACTTGATTTTCTTGCAGCTGTCGAGATACCACTCCGGCACATCGTGGGCCCGAAGCATCTCCTCGGTCCCCTCCGGGAAACCGCCCTTCGCCACCTTGCCCTTTCGGGTCAGCTCCATGATGGTGAACGCCTGTTTCGGCTCGACCCCCTTGTGCAGCAGATAGGTCATGATGCTGTCACGGGTGCCGATGACCTCAGAAATCGTACAGGTGCCGTTCTTGATCAGATCCTGTGCATTGCCGTTCCAGACGTCGGTGCCGTGGGAGAGGCCCGAGATCTGGATCAGGTCGGAAAAGCTCTTGGGCTGCGCCTCGATCAGCATCTGCCGCACGAAGTTGGTGCCAAGCTCCGGGATGCCGAAGGTGCCGGTCTCGCTGCCGATGTCCTCCGGCTTGATCCCGAGCGCCTCGGTGGAGGTCAGCAGCGAGATGACCCGCGGGTCATTCATCGGCACCTCGTCCATCTTGATGCCGGTCATGTCCTCAAGATGTTTGTAGAGGGTCGGCACATCGTGGCCCAGCTCATCCAGCTTGAGCAGGGTGTCATGCAGGTATTTGAACTCGAAATGGGTGGTGAAGACGCCCTTATCCTTGTCGTCTGCCGGGTGCTGGATCGGGCAAAAATCGTAGATCTCGTGGTGGCTCGGCACCACCACCATGCCGCCGGGGTGCTGGCCGGTGGTCTTCTTGACCCCGGTGCAGCCAATGGTCAGCCGGTTCTCCTCCGCCCGGTTGACCACCTTTCCCCGCTCGCCGAGATACTTCTTGACATAGCCGTAGGCCGTCTTATCCTTGAGCGCCGAGACGGTGCCCGCCTTGAAGACGAACTCCTTGCCGAACAGCTCCTCGGTGTACCGGTGCACCTGCGACTGGTACTCGCCCGAGAAGTTGAGGTCAATATCCGGCTCCTTGTCCCCGTCAAATCCGAGGAAGGTCTCGAACGGGATGTCGTGACCATCCATCATCAGCTTGGTGCCGCAGACCGGGCAGTTCTTGTCCGGCAGATCAAACCCGTCCGCGACCGAGCCGTCGGTGAAGAATTCGCTGTACTTACAGTGCGGGCAGAGGTAGTGAGGCGGCAGCGGGTTGACCTCCGAGATACCGGAGAAGTTTGCCACCGCCGAGGAGCCGACGCTGCCCCGGCTACCCACCTGGTAGCCGTGTTCATTTGAATAGGCAACCAGCTTTACAGCGATGACATAGAGCACCGCAAAGCCGTGTTTGATGATGCTGTCGAGCTCCCGGGTCAGTCGTTTTTCGACGATCTCGGGCAGCGGGTCGCCATACCGTTTCTTCGCATTCTCCATCGTGGCGGTCCGCAGCATCTCGTCCGCCCCCTCGATGGTGGGGGTATAGGTGCCCCGTGGGATTGCCCGCAGATCCCCGTCGATCATGTCGGCAATCTTCGCGGGATTTTCCACCACCAGCTCCATCGCCTTTTCCGGCCCGAGATAGGAAAATTCGGCCAACATCTCCTCGGTGGTGCGGAAGTAGAGCGGTGCCTGCTGGTCCGCATCCTTAAATCCATTGCCCGCCTGAAGCACCGCGCGATAGGCGGCATCCTCCGGCTCGAGGAAATGGACATCCCCGGTCGCGACACAGGGCTTGTGCAGCTTGTCCGCCAACCGGACGACGGTGCGGTTGAAGTTCTGGATCTCCTCTTCGCTAGAGACCATTCCCTCCCGCAGCATAAAGGCATTGTTGCCCAGCGGCTGGATCTCGAGAAAGTCATAGAACTTTGCAATCTTCTCGAGCTCCCGCTCACTTCTCCCCTCCATAATTGCTCTGTAAAGCTCTCCTGCCTCACAGGCGCTGCCGACCAGCAACCCCTCACGATTTTCGATCAAAAGGCTGCGCGGGATCCTTGGCACCTTGAAAAAGTGTTTGACATGGGCAAAGGAAACCAATTTGTAGAGGTTTTTGAGCCCAACGCTATTGCGCACCAGCAGAATCATGTGGAAGTTCTTTTTAGAGAGCGCCCGGCTGCTGCCAAGGCCGGTGTTGATCTGCTCGATCTCGCGGATCTCCTT
>DXIA01000172.1 GCA_019113125.1 Candidatus Pygmaiobacter gallistercoris
CCTCTCCCCGCAAAATGGGAAATTCCTTGGCGGACAAATTATATTTTATTATATCACATTTCCCATTTGCAGAAAAGCCGCTTTTCTTCCGCTTTGCAAGTACCCTTAAATCCTTCTTGCCAATCTTACCGTTTTATGTTAAACTTTCATAAAATATATTTTTTAATTTGAATCTATTTTATAAAAAACGACAAAGGAGGCGATTTTGATTTCATGAAAACCTATGTTTGTTCCGTGTGCGGATATCTCTATGAGGAGGAAAAGGGGGTTCCCGGTTCTTCCATTGCGCCCGGAACCCTCTGGCAGGATCTGCCTGCCGACTGGGTCTGCCCGCTGTGCGGTGCATCTAAAAGCGCTTTTCGGGAAAAGGATGCGCAGACCGTTCCGGTGCGCGGCGCCGCTGTCGATGTGCCAAAACCGGAGCGGGAGCTCTCCGCCATCGAGATGAGCATCCTCTGTTCCAACCTTGCAAGGGGCTGCGAAAAACAGTATCTCGCAGAGGAATCACAGCAATTTTCTCTTCTCGCCGAGCGGTTTTGCAGCCGTGCCGAAAAGGCGCCCACACCGGATTTTGCCGCACTGCAAAAGTTGATTGATCGAGATCTCTCCGAAGGATACCCCTACGCCAATCTGATCGCCGGGGAAAAGCAGGATCGTGGGGCGCTGCGGGCACTGGTCTGGAGCGAAAAGGTCACGAACATGCTCCATTCCCTGCTCGAGCGGTATGCGCGCGAGGGGGAGGCCATGTTGCTGCACACCGGGGTCTATGTCTGCACCATCTGCGGGTTTGTCTTTGTTGGAGACGCCCCGCCCGAGATCTGCCCGGTCTGCAAGGTTCCCAGCTGGAAATTTGAGAAGATGGAAGGGAGGGGCAAATGATGGCGGATCTGTTTGCCGTGCGGAATCTTCGCCTTTGTACCAAGGATTGTCTGTGTCTGTACGTCTGTCCAACCGGTGCGAGCGACACTGAAAACAGCATCATCGACCGAAAAAAATGTATCGGCTGCGGGCGATGCGCAGCCGCCTGTCCCTCCGGCGCGATCTCGATGGTTCCGGTCGAAATGCCGCCCCAGCAGCCCAAGGACACCGCGGTTGTCGATGCGTTACGGGTGCTGATTCAGAGCAAGGCCGCGGCGGAACAGATCGCGGCTGATCTGCCCGGACCGCTCGCCGCGGCATTTCAAAAATCCTGCCGCCTGATGGCGGAGGACCTCTGTCGCGAGGCGGGATATATGCTGCCGCAGAGCGCCAATACCCGCGCATTTCTGCGCAGTCTCTCCGAGGAGGAGCCCTCGGTGAAACAGATCGCGGATCAGCTGCTGGACCGACTGCGGTTCAATGAACCGGAAAAGACCGCCGCTGAGCGGTGGCGGTGCACCGTCTGCGGATACATCCACGAGGGGCCCCTGCCGCTGGATTTTTCCTGTCCGCGGTGCGGCCAGCCCGCAGGCGTTTTTGTCAAGGTGGAAGAGTAAAAAAATCCGTCGTCCCGGTGCTGTGGGACGACGGATTTTTTCAGTTTAGTTCAGCGTACCCTCTCCAAAGCGGGGACGGCATTTCCAATAAATGAAGAAGGAGATCGCCACCATAATGGCATCCGACACAACCTGCGCCCAGACAATACCGTACATCCTGACAAGGGCATTCAGGATAAAGAGCATCGGAATATTGAGGCACATCCAGCGGACAACCCCCAAGAAGAGGGAGATTCTCCCCTTGCCAAAGGCCTGGAACAGATAAACGGTAAAGAAACACAGGAACATCAGCGGCGTCGCAATCACCCGCACCCGCAGGAACTGAGAGGCAAGCGAAACCGTCTGCTGATCCGAGATAAAGATATTCGCGAACTGGACCGCAAACAGCTCATACAGCGCAATGCTGATCGCTGCAATAATGAGCCCGAGGCTGCGGGAGAGGCGGATGCTGTCCTCCATCCGCTTGCGGTTGCAGGCGGAATAGTTGTAAGCGACCAACGGCATCATGCCCTGGCAGATGCCGATGCCGACATTCAGCGGGAACCGCTCGACCTTGAGCACGATGCCGATGGCGGCAAGTGCAAGATCGTGGTAGGAGACCATCAGCTTGTCGATAAAGACATAGTCGAGGTCAAACAGAAAACTGGTGACCGCAGAGGGAATTCCCACCCCAAAGACCGAGACGATGCTCTCCCTTCTGGGCAGACCGTTCCGGGGCGAGAAGGTGATGATCGAACCATGGCCCATCCGCGCCACCACGATCAGAAAATAAATCAGCGCAATGCAGTTGGAAAGGCAGGTCGCGATGCCGGCGCCGAGCACCTCATAGCCGTCAGGCAGCAGCACAAACATGAAAAGCGGATCGAGCGCAATATTGAGCAGACCGCCCAGAACAATGCCGGTGCTGGCTTCCTTTGATCGGCCGGTGCTGCGGATGAGATTGGCAAGAAGGTTGGAGAGCACGGTGGGAATGCCGCCGACCACGATGACGCAGAGCGCATACTGTTTTGCAAAGGTGTAGGTGTTCTCCCCGGCACCCAGAAGATCCAGCACCGGCTCCATAAAGATGGCGATACCCAATGCAAACACCGCGGCGATCCCGATCCCGAGCCAGATGGAAAAGGCGCTGACCTTCCGCGCCTCCTCATGATCCTGCCGCCCGAGCAGACGGGAGATCAGGGTGCCTCCGCCGATGCCCGCAAGGCCGGCAAGGCAGAGGGTGATATTAAACACCGGAAGAATCAGCGAGGTCGCCGCCACCATATAGGGATTTCCGGTCTGCCCGACAAAGAAGGTGTCCGCCATGTTGTAGATCAGCACGATCATCTGGCTGATCACCGCAGGCAGAATCATCATCCGCAGCGCGGTTGGAATGGGCAGATCCCGGAAAATATCCTCCTGTGAACTGCGCGATTTAGTCTGCATTTTTTCACACCTGAGCTTTCTTTTTTATTTTCCCCGTCAGCGCTGAGCGGATGTTGTTCCGTTGCCGCAGAGCACACCGTCATGGTCGCGATAAAAGCCCCCGGTCGAATGACCGGGGGCTTTGCGCAGGTCGCAAGACCCGCGATAGACTGGAGCAGGTGAAGGGAGTCGAACCCTCGTCCTCAGCTTGGAAGGCTGATGTACTAGCCGTTGTACGACACCTGCAAAACGCCCCTGTTAAAGGGGCCTTTATATTATACCTTTTTCCGGTGCGGGATGTCAAGCGTTTTGTCCGCCTTCTCCCGGTGTGCCGTCTGCAGACTCACCCTGCGGCTTTTCATTGACCAGAATCCGGCCGTCCGCCGCGTCCACACGAATTGCATCTCCCGCGCTGCCGCCGACGATCAGCTCGGCGATGGGATCCTCCACCTCTTTGCGGATCACCCGGCGCAGATCACGGGCGCCGAACTTGCCGCCGCTTGCCTTTTTGCAGAGCAGCTGCAGCGAGGCCGGGGTGTAGGAGAGGGTGATCCCCTTGTCCTGCAGCGGCTGGCGATACTCCTCAAGCATCAGGGAGGCGATCTTTTCCAGATCCTGCTCGGTGAGCGGATTAAAGGCGATGACCTCATCCACCCGGGCGAGGAACTCCGGACGCAGAAAATCGCTCAGCGCCCGCATTGCCTTGTCCTTGCTCATCTGGGCAACCGTCTTGTTGAATCCGGTCTCTCCCACCCGGTCGCTGCTGCCGGCGTTGCTGGTCATACAGATGACGGTATTCTCAAAGTTGACCGTTCTCCCCTGCGCGTCATTGATCTTCCCCTCATCGAGAATCTGCAAAAGGATGTTCATGACGTCGGGGTGGGCCTTTTCGATCTCATCGAACAGCACCACACTGTAGGGGCGGCGGCGCACCTTCTCGGTCAGCTGGCCTGCCTCGTCGTAGCCGACATAGCCGGGAGGCGAACCGATCAGCCGGGAGACTGCGAACTTCTCCATAAACTCGCTCATATCCAGCCGGATCAACGGGTCCACCGTGTCAAACAGCTCGTTTGCCAGCTGTTTGACCAGTTCGGTTTTTCCCACACCGGTCGGACCGACAAAGATAAAACTGGCCGGCCGGCGGCGACCGGAAATTCCGGCGCGGCTGCGCTTGATCGCCTTGACCACCAGCTCGACCGCCTCATCCTGCCCGATGATCTTCTTTTTCAGATTGCCCTCCAGCGCGTTGATCTTGAAGAAATCACTCTGCTGGATCTTGACCGCCGGAATGCCGGTCCACAGCTCGATGACCTTGGAGACGTCCTCCGGCTCGACCTGAATCTGGTCGACCTGCGCCTTCTTGGCCTCCCGCTCACTGCTCAGGCGGAGCAGTTCGCTTTTCAGGTTGGCCAGACGCTCGAAGTCCTGCTGGTCGGCATCGGCTTTCTGCTCGAGTGCCTGCCGCTCCTCGTCGAGCTCATTGATCTTCTTTTCGAGGTCGAGATACTCGGTGATCTCAGGGTGCCGCAGGCTGCAGCAGGCGGCGGCCTCATCCATCAGGTCGATCGCCTTGTCCGGCAGAAAGCGGTCGGTGATATACCGCTCCGAGAGGATGACCTCCATCCGGAGAATCTCCGGGCTGATCTTGACATGGTGGTGTGCCTCATAGTACTGGCGGATGCCAGCCAGCACCTCCACCGTCTCCCCGATGGAGGGCTCCTCCACCTTGACCGGCTGGAACCGACGCTCCAGTGCCTGATCCTTTTCGATATATTTGCGGTACTCCGCAAAGGTGGTCGCACCGATCACCTGGATCTCCCCGCGGGAGAGCGCCGGCTTGAGGATATTTGCGGCGTTCATCGCCCCCTCGGAATCGCCGGCGCCGGTGATGTTGTGGATCTCATCGATGAAAAGGATGACATTTCCGGCGGCCTTCACCTCGCCGATCAGCCCCTTGACCCGGCTCTCGAACTGGCCGCGGAACTGGGTGCCGGCCACCAGCGCGGTGAGGTCCAGCAGATAGATCTCCTTGTCCTCCAGCCGGCTGGGGACCTTGCCCTCTGCGATCCGCAGCGCAATCCCCTCGGCGATGGCTGTCTTGCCGACGCCCGCCTCACCGATCAGGCAGGGATTGTTCTTCTGCCGGCGGCAGAGGATCTGGATGGTGCGGTAGATCTCCTTGTCCCGCCCGATAATCCGGTCAAGACGCCCCTCCTGTGCTTTCGCGGTCAGGTTTTCACAATAGGTGTCAAGAAATTTTCTCTTTTTTCCCTTTTCCCTGGCACGGGGGTTCTTTTTTCCGTCAAAAGAGCTGTTTTCTCCCTCAACCGGATGATATTCCGCATCCTGAGCGCCGCCCATCCGGCCCATCAGATTAAAGGGGAAGGTGGCACTGCCGCCGGGTGTGAAGTCCTCTTCCTCCGTTTCCTCCTCCCCGTCATCATTCTCCATCATGCCTTCCATCGCCTCGGCGCCGCCGTTCTGCATAAACGCGGAAAAGCGATCCTCCATCTGTTCAAGGTCCTGATCGGTGATGCCGAACTGTTTCATCAGATCATCCACCGGTTTGATGCCCAGCTCCTTGGCACAGGTCAGACAATAGCCGTCCGCATGGCTCTCGCCGCCCTCCATCCGCTGGACAAACACGACCGCAGGGCGCTTTTTGCAGCGCACACAGAGCATCTGTCTTGCCATCTATACTCATCTCCTTTTGCCGGGTCACCGCGCAGCGCGCAGCCCCGCATCGCGGCAGGTGCCGCAATCTCCCTCCTGTTAAAATGTCGTACTATACGAAGGGATTATACCTTGAAAAAAATTGGTAAAACAAACTTGCAGAAAGTGTCTCGTTGTTGAAATAGGGCAGTTCATTGCCGGTGATGAGAATGACCGCCCAGATCGCGCAGAGGGCCAGCAGAATATAGACAAGGCCCAATACCACCCCTGCAAGGATGCCGAGGGCGCGGTTGAGGGTGCCCATAATCGGAATGTGATTGACGTTGGTCAGTGCCGAAACCAAAAAGGCGATCACCACACTGGTCACCGCAAAGCAGACAAAAAAGACCACCACCGAAATAATCGGCAAAAACAGCGGTGCAATCACCTGGTCCACCACCTGGGACGCAACGCCGGGGGTGCCGGAATCGAGAATTCCCTGCAGCTGTTCGCCGCTGCCGACAATCCGCTCGACCAGACTGTCCGGCAGAAAGGCCGCGATCTTATCCACCACCGTCTGGATGGAAACCTGCCCGCCCTCGCTGATCATCTGGGTGGTCTTCTCAATCAGATTATTCTTAAAAAAGGTGTTGAAGACGGTGTCCGAAAGTCCGGTCGCCGCAAGCCAGGAAATTGCCAGTGCCAATGCGGTTCCGCAGAGTTTCATAACCGTGGCGAGAAATCCGCGTTTTGCCGCAACGATGACTGCGATCACCAGAATGGCGAGCAGCGCAAGGTCCAGAAACAAAGCAGACGTTATGGTCATGCGTACAACTCCTCCCGCCCCAATGGGCTGCATAATGGGCGGGTCAACGCCGCGGATCTTCTCTCCGCGACCCGCCCGCCCATGATAAATAGCTATTTTATCACAAGTTATTGATTCTTTAAAGGTGTTAATTGTAAAATTTCTTTTGCCGTGACCGCGAGCGGATGTCTGCCCATCACAACCATCCTGCCCTCGGCAGAGAGTGTCTGGGCCGAAACCTGCTCCCCGCTCAGATCGTATCCCACAGCCTCCCGGTCTCCGATCAGATAAAAGCTCCCGCTGCCCAGTGCCGCATCCGCAACCGAAAAGTCATAGGAGACGGACGCAAGGGTCTCCATCTTCTCTCCCAGCAACAGACAGCTGCCCGCGCTGTTGCCCGCGCGGTCAAAGACGAGCAGGGTATTCCTCCCGTAGAAATCGGCGGTCAGCAGCGATGCGCCGCCGTAGTCATACCGGGCGATCTCCTCTCCGGTTTTGGGATTGTAGACCGCGGTGAACTCGGCGCAGATGACCACCAGTTTTCCATCCGAGGCGTAATGCAGCTGGAGCGGGGTGCACCCTGCCAGCTCAATCGACACCCGCTCGGCATCCGCGGAGGCGTTGAGGTCATATAGCTGCAGCTGGGCGCCGAAGACGCCGTTTTGCACCTTGACGCAGGCCACCGCCATCTGATCGCCGCTGCGGGAAAGCTCGACCAGATAAGGATAGTATTCTGCGAGATAGGCGTAGTAGATCTCCTCAAAATTCAGATTGTAAACGACGATCTCTGCCAAGTACCGCTCCGACCGGGTGGCAACAGCGAGGGTGCCGCCGCTCGCCATATCGGCGGTGAGAATCGGGTACTCGATCGTCTTGGTCAGCAGCGTTCGGCTGCGGGATTCCACCCGAAGTTCCTTTCCGCCCCGGTCGTAGACGCAGATACGGGTATTGCCCGCCGTCATTGCGGGGGACGCATATCCGTGCTGCACGCTGTGCAGCAGCCGGGCGGAGGAGGAATACAGGGCGAGTTCCGACGATCCGCACAGCGCAAAGCCGCCGCTGATCGGCTGAACATCGACCAGTCCCTCCACCGGCTGCTCGATCGGCCATCCCTTTCCGGGGATCAGCGCAATCTTGGCGGAATCCAAAAAATCGCTCAGCAGGTTGATCGAAGCGGAAAAGATACCGCCGAGATACAGCAGCAGGGCGACCAGTGCGACCAGCGCCAGTGCAGTGCGACGCATCCGGCGCTCGTGTTTGCGCCGGCGAATCTGCTCGAGCCGGGGCACATCGCTCTTTGGCTGCCCCCTCTCCTCCTGCGCCGGCGGCGTTCTGGTCCGCTGCTTTGGGCGCAGCAGCCAGCGGCGTTTTTTCCCGCTCGTCTCCTCCCGTTTCCCGGGCTGCGGCCGGGAAGGTCCCTGCTGCGGTGTTCCCTGCTGGGGCTGCTGTGCGATGGGCGGAAAGGATCCCCCCGCCGCATCCCGCACGCGCCGTTCCTGTTCCGCTGCCTGACGATAGGCCTCGGCACTCGAGATGTGCTTTTTCTTCTCATTTTTTTGCCAAAGGCTCATAGGTTTTCTTCTCCGTCTATTGTGAAATCGTCATACCGCACCCGCGCCAGTGCAAGCCCCTTCGCCGGGGCGGTCGGTCCCGCAGCGCCCCGGTCGCAGGCGGTGAGGATCCGCGGGATCTGCTCGGACTCCATTCTGCCCGCCCCCACCTCGACAAGGGTGCCCGCCATGATCCGCACCATGTGGTACAGATAGCCGTCCGCCTCGACAAAGAGCCGAAATTCAGATCCCTGCTGTTGTACCGTAAAGCTGTGCACCGTTCGCACCGTGCTGCCCCCCTGCGCCTCGATGCTGCTGCCCGCTGCCATGAAACTGGAAAAATCGTGGCAACCGCACAGCAGCGCGGCGGCCCGCTGCATCGGCTCGAGCGCAAGACGCGGCCAGACCCGCCAGCAGACCTCCCGGCTGAAGGGGGAATCGGTCGGCGCGTTGCGGATCCGGTAGAGATAGGCCTTGGAAATGCAGCTGTACCGGGCGTGAAACCCCTCCGGTACCTCCCGCGCGGCAAAGACCCGCACATCCTGCGGCAGATGGGCGTTGAGGGCAAGCGGCAGTTTTTCGCAGGGGATTCTGCTGTCGGTGAAAAAGCTGACGCAGTAGGCCAGCGCATGGACCCCCGCATCGGTGCGGGAGCAGCCCTTGATCTCCTCCCTGCTGCCGACCACCGCCGCGATGGCATCCTGCACCACCTGCGTCACGGTCAACGCGTTTTGCTGGACCTGAAATCCATGATAGCCGGTGCCGAGATAGGCCAGCGAGAGGGCGAGATGCCGCCGCATCACAGCAGCCCC
The DNA here is from genome assembly GCA_019113125.1 of Candidatus Pygmaiobacter gallistercoris. Classification (GTDB taxonomy): domain Bacteria; phylum Bacillota; class Clostridia; order Oscillospirales; family Ruminococcaceae; genus Pygmaiobacter; species Pygmaiobacter gallistercoris. The sequence goes on from DXIA01000172.1 coordinate 8,699, forward strand.
CACACAAGATCCGAGCTGCCGATCACCACAAATACCACCACGCAGATCGCCGTCAGCAGATAGTCGTTTGCCCCCAGATGCAGCTGATGCAGCCGGGTGCGCCCCTCGCCGCCGTGGTAGCAGCGGCACTCCATCGCCATCGCGAGCTCATCGGCGCGGCGGAAGGCCGAGATGAACAGCGGAATCAGCACCGGGATCAGCGCCCGGATCCGCTCGGACAGCTTGCCGGCATCCAGCTCGGCCCCGCGGGCCTTCTGCGCGTTCATGATTTTGTCGGTCTCCTCGATCAACAGCGGGATGAACCGCAGCGCGATGGTCATCATCATCGCCAGCTCATGCACCGGAAAATGCAGCTTGGACAGCGGCTTGAGCAGCCGCTCAAGCGCGTCGGTCAGCACGATCGGGCTGGTGGTGTAGGTCAAAAGGCTGGTGCCGGCGATCAGGCAGATGATCCGGATGACCAGCACCATCACATTATACAGCCCCTGCCAGGTAATGGTGATGATCCACCATTTGAAGACCGGATCCCCCGGCACAAAGAAGAGGTTGAGCAGCGCGGTGAACAGGATGATCGGCAGAATCGGCCGCAGGCTCTTGCGCACCAGCCGCATCGGGATATTCGCGACCTTGTAGGCGACGATCAGAAACAACACCGAGAGGGCAAGTCCGATCGGGTTGGAGCCCAGAAAGAGCGCGACGATGTAGGCGATGGTGAGCAGCAGTTTCGCCCGGGGATCCATTCGGTGGATGACCGAATTGCCGGGAAAGTGCTGGCCGATGGTAATATCCTTAAGCATGGGCTGCACCTCCCCGCTCGGCGAGTGCCTTCAAGATGACATCCCGGGCATATTTGACGGTGTAGACATCCACCGGGACATCCACCCCCATCTGCCGCAGACGCAGAAAGATCTTGGTCACCTGCGGCACCGAGAGGCCATATTCCACCAGCTCCTGCGCACGGGCAAAGATGTTCGCGGTCGTATCCAGCATTGCCAGCTTGCCTGCCTGCAACACCAAGACCCGATCGGCGTATTTTGCAATGTCCTCCATCGAATGGCTGACCAGCACAACGGTGGTGCCGGTCTCCTTGTGGTAGCGGCGCACCTGGCCGAGGATCATCTCCCGCCCCTCGGGGTCGAGACCCGCGGCGGGCTCGTCCAGCACCAGCACCTCGGGGCGCATCGCGATGACCCCGGCGATCGCCACCCGGCGTTTCTGGCCGCCCGACAGCTCGAACGGGGAGCGGTCCAGCATCTCCTCATCCAGACCACAGAACCGGGCGGCCTCGACCACCCGCTTTGCGATCTCCTCCTCCGGCAGCCCCATGTTGCGGGGGCCGAAGGCGATATCCTTGCGAACCGTCTCTTCAAAGAGCTGGTATTCCGGGTACTGAAAGACCAGTCCCACCTTAAACCGGTATTTGCGAATCTGTTTCGGATCCGCCCACATGTCCTCGCCGTCGATGAGCAGCCGGCCCGAGGTCGGGCGATTGAGCCCGTTGAAGTGGGTAATGAGGGTCGACTTGCCGCAGCCGGTCGGCCCGATCACCCCGAGAAACTCGCCCCGCTCGATCGAAAAGCTGATATCGTCCAGTGCGCGGGTCGCGTCCGGCATACCCTCGCCGTAGATATAGGTCAAATGTTCAACTTGAATGATGGGTGCCATGTATTTTAAACCACCTGTTTTGTTTGATCGCTCAGTGTGTCTTTGTGCCGAGCAGCTCCGCGAGCGCCCGCGCACACTCCTCATCGTCGATGATCTCCTCGTCCATCGGAACCCCCGCCTCCCGCAGCAGGTCGCAGAGCTCCTTGGCCTGCGGCACATCCAGCTTGAGTGTGCGGATTCTGGCACTGTCCCGGAAGACCTGTTTCGGGGTGCCCTCCATCTCGATCTGCCCGCCGCTCATCACGATGACCCGGTCGGCGCGGACCGCCTCTTCCATATAATGGGTGATCATCACCACCGTGATGCCGAACTCCCGGTTGAGCCGCTCGACCGTCCGCATCACCTTCTCGCGGCCGATCGGGTCGAGCATTGCGGTGGACTCATCCATCACCAGGCAATCCGGCCGCATCGCGATGACCCCGGCAATCGCCACCCGCTGTTTCTGACCGCCCGACAGCTTGTGCGGCGCCTTGTTGCGGTGCTTGTAGATGCCGGCCATCTCCATCGCCTCGTCCACCCGCTGGCGCATCTCCTCGGGCGGGACGCCGAGGTTCTCCAGTGCGAAGGCGACATCCTCCTCCACCACGGTGGCGACGATCTGGTTGTCGGGGTTCTGAAACACCATTCCCACCCGCTGGCGGATATCATAGAGGTGTTCCTCATCCTTGGTGTTGTACTCCTCGACAAAGACATCTCCCTTTTCGGGCAGCAGGATCGCATTGAAATGCTTTGCCAGCGTGGATTTGCCGCAGCCGTTCGCCCCGAGCACCGCGACGAACTCGCCCTTTTTGATCTCGGCCGAGACCCCGTCCAACGCATTGCGTCCTTGCTGTGTATACCGGAACACAATCTGCTGTGCCCGGATCATGCTGTTGTCCATTTTTTCTTCCTTCCTGTTCCGGTCTCTCTCACGGGAGGATCCGGAACGCCGGTCCGTTTTTGGGGGCGGCGCTCACCCGTCGTTTTCCAGCCGTGCGCCCTGTTCCAGCCAAAAGGTGGTTGCCCCTGCCGGCAGCGCACCGCCGGTGGCCCGCACCGGCAGCCCGATCTCATCGCTGGTCGTACTGCCGCCGTACCGCGGACAGAGCAGAGTGCGAACCATATACTCCATCACCGCCGGCGAGAGGCCGGTGGTATAGCTGTTGACCGCAAAGAAGAGCGGCTGCTCGCTGAGAATCGCCGCGCAGTCCTCCAGCAGGCCGTAGATGCTGTCCTCCAGTTTCCAGACCTCGCCGCCGGGACCGCGACCATAGCTCGGCGGATCCATGATGATCGCATCGTACCGGCTGCCGCGCCGCGCCTCTCGCCGGACAAACTTGTCACAGTCGTCCACGATCCAGCGGATCGGGCGGTCCGAAAGGCCGCAGAGTCCGGCGTTCTCCCGCGCCCAGGCGACCATCCCCTTCGAGGCGTCGACATGGCAGACGCTCGCCCCAGCCGCGGCACAGGCGAGGGTCGCCCCGCCGGTGTACCCGAACAGGTTGAGCACCCGGACCGGTCGTCCCGCCGCCTCAATCAGGCTGCGGTAGGCATCCCAGTTGACCGCCTGCTCGGGGAAAATTCCGGTGTGCTTGAACCCGGTCGGGGAGACCTTCAGCCGCAGATCCTGGTACCGGATGGTCCACTGATCCGCAAAATGTCCCCGTTTTTCCCAGCTGCCGCCGCCCCGTGCGCTGCGGTGATAGATCGCATCCGGCCGCTGCCAGAGCGGGCTCTTCTGCTCAAAATGCCAGACCACCTGCGGATCCGGCCGGATGAGAACCGTCTTGCCCCATCGCTCCAGCCGGTTGCCGTCGGTGGCGTCCAGCAGTTCGTATTCCTCCCAGTTTACGGCAAGCCGCATCTTCTGCTCCTTTCCGCTCTTACTTTCTCTTCTCGATCAAATCGGCAATCAGCTTTGCCGCCTGGGTGATCGCCTCATGGTTTTTGCCCTCGACCATGACCCGGATATAGGGCTCGGTGCCCGAAACCCGCACCAGCACCCGGCCCTCTCCCATCAGGCCCTGCTGCTGGCTCTCGATGAAACCGGCGATGTACTCGTCCTCCTTGTACCGCGCCTTCTGCTCCGGGGTGGCCTGCACGTTGAGGATGACCTGCGGGAACTTCTCATACACCCCGGCCAGCTCGCTCATCTTCTTGCCGGAACCGGCGAGGATATTCAGCAGGGTGCCGGCGGTCAGCTCCCCGTCACCGGTGGTGGAGTGCTGCAGCAGGATCACATGCCCGCTCTGCTCGCCGCCGATCGCGTAGCCGTTGGCCCGCATCTCCTCCAGCACATACCGGTCGCCGACCGCGGTCGTCACGATCTGCAGCCCGAGAGTCTCCTTCATATACTGCATAAAGCCGAGATTGGACATGACGGTGACCACCGCCGTGTCCTGCGGCAGCTCGCCGCGCTGTTTCAGGTGTTTTGACAGGATCGCGATGATCCGGTCTCCATCGATCTCGTTGCCCTTCTCGTCCACCGCAAGGCAGCGGTCGGCGTCTCCGTCAAACGCGACGCCGCAGTCCAGCCCGTTCTCGACCACATATTTTGCCAGCCGGTCAAGATGGGTGGAGCCGCAGTCCCGGTTGATGTTGGTGCCGTCCGGCTCCACCCCGATGAACCGGCAGTCCGCCCCAAGGCGGGGAAAGAGCAGCCGGGCCGGCGCAGCCGACGCGCCGTTTGCGCAGTCGATCGCGACCTTCAGCCCCGAGAGGTTCGCCTCAAGGCAGCTTGCTAGGTACTCGACATAGTCCTCGATCGCGTTCTCCCGCCGGGTCACCCGGCCCACATCGCCCCCGGTGGCAAGCTTGACCTGCGATTTATCCCGCACCAGCCGCTCAATCTCATCCTCGACCTGATCGGGCAGCTTATAGCCGTCTCCCTTGAAGATCTTGATACCGTTAAACTCCATCGGGTTGTGGCTGGCCGAGATCACAATCCCGGCATCCGCCTTGTATTTCCGAACCAGATAGGCCACCGCCGGGGTCGGAACCACCCCGAGCAGCTCGACGTCCGCCCCGACGCTGCACAGACCGGCAGCAAGCGCCGATTCCAGCATATCCCCCGAGATCCGGGTATCCTTGCCGATCAGAATCCTCGGCCGGGCCGAGCGGCGGGCGAGTACCATCGCTGCGCCGCGGCCAATCAGCATCGCGAGACCCGGGGTGAGATCCTCCCCTGCAACACCGCGCACACCATCGGTTCCAAACAGTCTTGCCATCTTGTCTCCTCCATATCATTGGCGGTTGTTTCTCTGCACCGCCCGTTTTCTCAATCTATATGATCTTATCCGTCGAGATCATCAAAGCTCTGCTGCTGCGGGCCATCCTGCGCCGGCTGGCCGCCGCGCCGCGGCGGCTGCATCCCGAGGTGCCGGTAGGCGGCGTCGGTCACACAGCGGCCGCGGGGGGTACGGGCGAGAAATCCCATCTGCATCAGATAGGGCTCGCAGACATCCTCCAGCGTGACCGACTCTTCTCCGAGCGCCGCAGCCAGTGTGTCTAGACCGACCGGCCCGCCGCCGTACAGTTCGATGATCGCCCGCAACAGACTGCGGTCGAGTTCATCGAGGCCAAGCTCGTCGATGTCCATCCGCTCCAGCGCGATCTTCGCGGTCTCTCCGGTGATCACCCCGTTGCCCATCACCTCGGCGAAATCCCGCACCCGCTTGAGCAGCCGGTTGGCCACACGGGGGGTACCGCGGCTGCAGGCGGCCAGCTGGGCGGCGCCCTCCTCATCGCAGGGGACCCGCAGCAGCCCCGCCGAGCGGCGGATAATCCGCGCCAGCTCATCCGGGGAGTAGAGCTCCAGCTTGAGCAGCACCCCAAACCGATCCCGCAGCGGGCTGGTCAGCTGCCCTGCCCGGGTGGTCGCCCCGATCAGGGTGAACCGGGGCAGATTGATCCGGATTGACTGGGCCGAGGGGCCCTTGCCGATCATGATATCCAGTGCATAGTCCTCCAGCGCGGGATAGAGCACCTCCTCCACCTGACGGGAGAGCCGGTGAATCTCATCGATAAAGAGGATGTCCCCCTCCTGCAGATTGGTCAGCAGGGCGGCGAGATCCCCCGGCTTTTCAATCGCGGGGCCGGAGGTGGTGCGGATCTGCACCCCCATCTCGTTGGCCACAATGCAGGCGAGGGTGGTCTTGCCAAGGCCCGGGGGCCCGTAGAGCAGCAGATGGTCCAGCGGTTCCCCCCGCCGGCGGGCTGCTTCGAGGTAGACCCGCAGATTGCCCTTGATCTTCTCCTGCCCGACATACTCATCCAGTGTGCGCGGGCGCAGCGTAAATTCATTTTCAAAATCCTCCGCAGCCGCCGCGGGGGAGATCAGCCGATCGTCCGAAACTTCCATTCAGTTCACCGCACCTTTCCGGCCATCGAGCGCAGGGCCAGTCTGACGAGCTCCTCCACCGGCAGCGATGGATCCAGCCGGGTGATCGCCTGCGCCGCCTCGCTCTGGTTGTAGCCCAGCGCGCAGAGCGCCGCGACCGCCTGGGCAGCGCCCCCAACCGGGGCAGCCGGTGCGAGATCGCCCGCCGTCACCTCGCCGACGAGGCCCTTGCCGACCTTGTCCTTGAGCTCCAGCACAATCCGCTGGCCGAGTTTCGGGCCGACCCCGCTGGCGGCGGTAAACGCCTTGGCGTCCCCCGCCGAGATCGCAAGGGCCACCCGGTCGCAGGACAGTGCCGACAGGATCGCGAGCCCCACCTTCGGCCCGACACCGGAAACCCCGGTCAGCAGCCGGAACATCTGTCGATCAGCCGCCGTGAGAAAGCCGAACAGTGAGATGTCGTTTTCCGATACATTTAAAAAAGTATAAAGGGTTGCCTGGGCCCCCTGGGCCGGCAGGGCCGACGCCGCAGACAGCGGCACCCGCACCTCATAGCCGACCCCGGCGCATTCAATGACCACCCGGTCGGTTCCCTTTTCCAGAATTTTCCCATTCAGAGAATAGATCATTGCCTCTCCTTCGTTTGATCCGCCGTCTTCAGCGGCCGCCGCGGCGGCTGAGATCCCCCGGCCGCAGATTGTAGTTGTTGACCGTCCCAGTGCGCCCGAACAGCTGGCTGCGGCTGGAATGCGCGTGGCAGATCGCCATCGCCAGCGCATCGGCGGTATCGTCGGGTTTGGGTACCTTTTCGAGATGCAAAATGGCGCGGGTCATCTCCTGCACCTGTTTCTTGACCGCCTTGCCATAGCCCGCCACCGCCTGTTTGACCTGCAGCGGGGTGTACTCAAAAACCGGAACCCCCGCCTTGCGGGCGGCCAGCAGGATCACCCCGCGGGCCTCCGCCACATAGATGACAGTGCTCTGGTTGTGGGCGTAGAACAGCGTCTCGATCGCCAGTGCCTGCGGGCGGGTGCGCGCGAGCAGCTCGACCATCTCGTCGTACACCTGGACCAGCCGCTCCTCAAACAGGGTGTGGGCCGGGGTGGTGATCGCGCCGTACTCCACCACCGCAAACCGGCCGGCATTGTAGTCCAGCGCACCATAGCCGACAATCGCGTATCCAGGATCGATCCCGAGAATCCGCATCCGCACCCCTCCTTTTCGGGGAGGCTGACCGCCCCGTCTTTTTGAGCCTACTAACCGATATATTATACCACAACGGCCCCTGTCGGGCAACTAAAACCGGACACCCCCCCCTCTTCTGTTTTGTGTCCCAAAAATTCCGCTGAAAATATTTTTGCAAAAAGGGCTTGATTTTATCGAAAAAGCGTTATATAATATAACTCGTCGCCCGGCAAGGGCGCGGGATTTATGGGCGGTTAGCTCAGCTGGTAGAGCACCTGCTTGACGTGCAGGGGGTCAGGGATTCGAGTTCCTTACCGCCCACCAAAACGCATCAGAACAGCCATTTGGCAGTCTGATGCGTTTTTTGTTTATTTTGTTTGTCTTGAAGAAAAGCGCATTGCACCGTGCAATGCGCTTTCTCTGGTTATGATTCCTCCGCACAGAGCAGATCACAGGCCACCGGCGTGTAAAACAGCCGGCGGACCTCCTCGGGTCGCCGGGTGCGTCCGAGCGCCCACATCAGTTTTGCGAGCACCGCCTCGGTGGTCATGTCATAGGCTTCGAGTACCCCCGGCACCCCCTTGAGCGCATGTCCGACCTGGTAGACGCCGAGATCGCTCCCCTCATTCTGCACCTGGGTGGTCATCACCACCACCTTGCCCTGCTGTGCGGCCTGCTGCACCGCCTCAAGATATCCGCCGTCGGTGGGCAGTCCTCCGACCCCAAAACTCTCCACAATAACTGCATCATTCTCGCTGAGCAGCATCCGCAGCAGTGCGGCGCTGGCGCCGGGGATCAGCTTGAGCAGCGCGACCTTTTGGTCCAGCGTGTCGTAAAAGGTCGGCTGCTTTTCGCATGCCGGCTGCAGATAGGGGATCAATCTGCCCTCCCGCAGCACCCCGAGCACCGGGTAGTTGATGCTGGAGAAGGCGGAAAAGCTCTTGGTATAGGTTTTGCGGGCACGGGTGCCGGCGATCACCATGCCGCCGAAGACGATCTGCACCCCACCGATCCGGCCGTCGCAGGCGCAGCCGAAACAGTCCAGCAGATTACTGCGGGAGTCGGTGCCCTCCATATGGATCGGTTTTTGACCGCCGGTGAGCAGGATCGGTTTCGGGCTGTTCTGGATCAGGTAGCTCAGCGCCGCCGCGGTGTAGGCCATCGTGTCGGTGCCGTGGCAGATGACAAACCCGTCGTAGCGATCATAGCCTTCCCGCACCGCCGATGCAATCTGCAGCCAGTGATCCGGGGTCATGTTGGTGCTGTCGATGCTGCACACCTGCAGGCAATCGACCTCGCACATCTCTTTCAGGGTGGGGACAAACCGCAGCAGATCCTCGGTGGAAAAGCCGGGGGTCAGGCCGGATTCGGTGAGTTCCGAGGCGATGGTGCCGCCGGTGCCGATCATCAGGATTTTTTTCATCCGTCTGCTCCTTTTCACTGATGTTGTCTGTTCTTCATCCTTTCCTATTCCCTCTGATTCTATCACAGACCGCCTGGTTTTTCCAGCGCGGCGGCCGACATCGCTTGACATCTTTTTTTGCCTGTTGTAAAATAATATGTCCGTGTATTGGAATCTGATAAAAAAGGGACGGAATCTATGGAAAGAAAAGATCTGCGTAATATTGCGATCATCGCCCACGTCGACCACGGCAAAACCACCCTCGTGGACGAGATGCTCAAGCAGAGCGGCGTTTTTCGGGACAATCAGGTTGTCGCCGACCGGGTGATGGACTCGGGAGACATCGAGCGGGAGCGCGGCATTACCATCCTGTCGAAGAACGCATCCACCGTTTACAACGGTGTCAAAATCAACATCGTCGACACCCCGGGCCACGCCGATTTTGGCGGTGAGGTCGAGCGGGTGCTCAAGATGGTCAACGGCGTGCTGCTGCTGGTGGACGCGGCTGAGGGCCCGATGCCCCAGACCCGTTTCGTGCTGCAGAAGGCGCTGGACCAGAACCTGTCCATCGTCATTGTCATCAACAAGATCGATCGCCCGGATGCCCGGATCAAAGAGGTCATCGACGAGATCCTGCTGCTGCTGATGGACATGGGCGCCACCGATGAGCAGCTGGACTCCCCGATGCTCTTCTGCTCCGGCCGGGCCGGCACCGCGAGCTACTCGCCCGACGTGCCGGGCACCGATCTCAAGCCGCTGTTTGACACGATTCTCGAGTATGTCAAGCCGCCGGTCGGCGACCCCTCGGCGCCGCTGCAGTGTCTTGTCTCCTGCATCGACTACAACGAGTTTGTCGGCCGCACCGCGATCGGACGGATCGACGCCGGCACCATGAAGGTCGGCCAGAATGTGACCGTCTGCGACTGGCACAACCCCGACCTGCACAAGAACGCCCATATCACCGCGCTGTACGCCTTCTCCGGCGTCGGCCGCAAGGAGATCGAGTCCGCCAGCGCCGGCGACATCGTGGTGTTCTCCGGCATCGAGGATGTCACCATCGGCAACACCATCTGCGAGGCGGGTGTTCCCAACCCGATCAACTTCGTCAAGATCACCGATCCGACCGTTGAGATGACCTTCTCGGTCAACGATTCCCCGTTTGCCGGCAAGGAGGGCAAGTTTGTCACCAGCCGTCAGATCCGCGACCGGCTGCACCGGGAGCTGCTGCGGGATGTCGCGCTGGCCGTCGAGGACTCCGCCACCACCGACAGTTTCCGGGTCATGGGCCGCGGTGAGATGCATCTGTCCATCCTGATCGAGAAGATGCGCCGCGAGGGTTATGAGTTCCAGGTCTCGCCCCCGAAGGTGCTCTACCATGTCGACGAGAACGGCAACAAGCAGGAGCCGTACGAGCTGGTCGTGATCGATGTGCCCACCGAGTATCAGGGCGCTGTCATCGAGAAACTCTCCTCCCGCAAGGGCGAGTTGGTCGAGATGCATCCGCAGGGCGACAGCCGGATGCGGATCGAGTTCAAGATTCCCTCCCGCGGCCTCTTCGGCTACCGCAGTGAGTTCCTCTCTGCGACCCGCGGCGAGGGCATTCTGAACACCATCTTTGACGGCTACGGCGAGTACAAGGGCGATCTGCCCACCCGCACCACCGGTTCTCTGATCAGTTTTGAGACCGGCACCGCCGTCACCTACGGCCTGTACAACGCGCAGGAGCGCGGCACCCTGTTTATCGGGGCGGGTGAGCCGGTCTATGAGGGCATGGTCATCGGCATGAATCCCAAGGGGGATGATATGGCGGTCAATGTCTGCAAGACCAAGCATCTGACCAACACCCGTGCCTCGGGCAGTGACGACGCGCTGCGGCTGATCCCGCCCCGCCGGTTCAGCCTTGAGGAGGCGCTGGAGTTCCTCAACACCGACGAGCTGCTGGAGGTCACCCCGAAGAGCTACCGCATCCGCAAGCAGATTCTCAACAACGAACAGCGGATGAAGGCGACCAAGGGCAAAAAATCCTGATTAAAGTCATCATAAAAAAGACCGGACGATCATCGATCGTCCGGTCTTTTTTCATGGCTCCGACCGCTTATACGCCGGAGTAGGCGGAGAACCCGCCGTCGATCGGCAGCACAACGCCGGTGATAAAGCTGGCAGCCTTTTCATTGAGCAGGAAAAGGACAGCCCCCTCCAGCTCGCTGCTCTCCCCGAACCGTCCCATCGGGGTAGCGGCAAGGATTTTGCCGGTGCGGGCGGTGGGGGTGCCGTCATCGTTCCAGAGCAGTTTTGCGTTCTGTTTGGTGGAAAAGAATCCCGGTGCAATCGCATTGACCCGGATGCCCACCTTCGAGAAATGAACCGCAAGCCACTGGGTGAAGTTCGAAATCGCGGCCTTCGCGCCGGAATAAGCCGGAATCTTGGTCAGCGGCGTAAAGGCATTCATGCTGCTGATATTCAGGATATTGCAGCCCTTTCGGCCGATCATCTGGCAGGCAAACGCCTGGGTGGGCAGCAGGGTGCCAAGAAAATTGAGGTTGAAGACAAACCCGACGCCGTCCGGATCAAGATCAAAAAAGCTCTTTGTCTCGCTGTCGAGATCACCGATCTCGAAATACTCCTTGTCGGTGGTCGCTCGGGGGTTGTTTCCGCCCGCACCGTTGATCAGAATATCGCAGGGCCCGAGCTCGGCGGCGACGCGGTCCGCAACGGCGGCGCAGTCCTCCTTCTTGAGGACATTGCAGCAATACGCCTTTGCCGTTCCACCCTCGGCATTGATCTCATCGGCAAATTTCTGCGCGGCCTCCTCGTTCAGGTCGAGCAGGGCAACCTTTGCCCCTGCGGCGGCGAGGACCTTGGAAAAGGCGCTGCAGAGCACCCCGCCCGCGCCGGTGACAACTGCGACCTTTCCGGTCAGATCGGTATTCAATACATTTTCTTTCATCTTGTCTTTCCCTCTCTTTCTTATCTCTGCACCAGATGCACCGCAAATCCGGCAATCTCCTGTGCCAGATAGGCGGACTTGTCGGTGATGGTCTCCTCCTTAAAGGCGACCCCCTTTG
>DXIA01000173.1 GCA_019113125.1 Candidatus Pygmaiobacter gallistercoris
ATATTGATATGGTCCCCTGCGCGCAGCACAAAGTCCCCATCCGGAATTGTAACCTCGTCACCGCGGCGGACCGCGCAGATCAGCACCTGTGTCCTAAATTTTTGCACAAGCTCGTGCAGCCGGACGCCCTCCAGAGGGGTATCAGGCGGGAGGGTGATCTCAGCAATTTCAAGGCGTCCCTTGGCAAAGAGCTCCAATTTGGTCGCTGAGGGAAAACGCAGCATCCGGCTGACGGCATTTGCCGCCTCAAATTCCGGATTGATCGCCATTGAAAGTCCGAGTTGTTCCCGCAAGAACATCATCTGCTGAAAGTAATCCGGGTTGCGAACCCGGGCGATGGCATGCCGTGCGCCGCTTTTCTTTGCTAGGATGCAGCAGAGAATATTGAACTCATCGGAGGAGGTCAGTGCGATGATGAGATCCGCCCGCGCGACGCCCGCCTCTTTTTGAATCTCCAGCGAAGCGCCATTGCCACAGATGCCCAGGACATCAAAATTGCTCGTCATCCGCTCCACAACTTCCGGGTTTTTGTCGACAATAACGACATCGTGCCCCTCAGCGGCAAGATACTCCACAACAGTACTTCCAACCTTGCCGATACCGACAATGACAATATTCATAAGTACACAGATCCCTTCCGTTGCCGCAGTAACCCCAAATTGACATCCTTCTGAGAGCCGCAAAATAAGAAGAATATCTTACATAATACAATGATATCTCCTATAATTCGATTATGCAATTGAAAAAAAGTAGAATTTATGCACAATATTGCGAAAAAGATTAGAGGGTATTGGGACAAGAAGGCCATACCATGAGTACTTTTTTAAGTTTTGTTTCGGTTTCGGTTTTCTCGCGCAGCGGGGCAAAACCGCTGCGCGAGAAAAAATGCAGGGCGGTTTCGTTCTGTATGTAGACCCAGACCTCCAGTCTGCCGTACAACTCCTTTGCAGCTGTGAGCAGCGCACCGGCGTGCCCTTTGTGCTGACAGCTCGGGCCGACAAAGAGGGCGGCGATTTCGCCGGGAGCAGAAAAGCTCAGCATCCCCTCGATTTCACCGTCCACCTCGGCGAGCAGCGTCTTCCATTCCACCGGCAGAAGGGTGTGATAGAGACGGCGGTAGACCGTCAGCCAATGCTCCTCAGACAAAAAGGGCTGCCCCTTGACGGTACTGGTCAGCCAGACTGCAGCGGTCTTTTCAAGATCGGTCGGGCGGTATTCACGAATGGTTGTCATCCAAAAACTCCTTTGCAAGATCAGAAATTCGGGCGGAATAGGCGCGAAAGGCGCTGGGCAGGCAAAATTCTTCCCGCAGCCGGTCGGGATGGACAAAGAGCAGGGAGTCTGTATTCCCTCTGACCGCGACGCCCCAGCCGGTCATCTGCCATTCAAGATGGGTAAAGATGTGCTTGGCGCTGCCGAGCGGGAGAGCGCTGCTCTGTGGGATGAGCCCCCAGCCGGAGAGAGTCGCCGCGAGATCCTGTTCCGACAGTGTTCCCTCGACATTCGGCAGCTCCCACAGACCGCGCAGAAGACCGGTGGCAGGGCGCTGGTGGATCGCGACTTCACCTTCGCGAAAGAGAACCAGTACGGTTCGTGCCTCGCACCGGCGTGCCTTTTTGGGCGCCTTGCGGGGGTATTCCGGGATGGTTTCGTGCTGAAAGGCAAGGCAGATCTCTTTGAGGGGACACTCCTCGCATCGCGGCGCACCATTGGGAAGACAGACCATCGCTCCGAGCTCCATCAAAGCTTGGTTGAAGTCCCCGGGCCGGTCCTCAGGGATCTGCTGCCGGATCGCCTCACCCATCTGTCGCTTGGTTTCCTCCCGGTCGATTTCGGCGGGATTCTCGAGCACCCGGCTGAGGACCCGCAGCACATTGCCGTCCACCGCCGGCACCGGGATGCCGAAGGCAATGCTGGCGATTGCGCCGGCGGAGTATCGGCCGATGCCGGGCAGCTGCAGCAGCGCTGAAAAGTCGGCGGGTAGCTCTCCGCCATAGTTGTCGACGACGATCCGGGCCGCTTTCTGCAGATTGCGGGCCCGGTTGTAGTAACCAAGTCCCTCCCAGAGCTTGAGCAGCTGCTGCTCGGGCGCGGCGGCGAGATCCGCGATGGTCGGTAGTTCCCGGATAAACCGCTCAAAATAAGGGGTGGCGGCCTCAACCCGGGTCTGCTGCAGCATGATCTCCGAGAGCCAGACATAATAGGGCCGAGGATCAGACCGCCAGGGCAGGGTGCGGGATCCCGCGTCGTACCAGCGCAGAAGACGCGGGGCGAGGGTGTCCGGTAAAGCAGGCATGGATTTTTGCAACAAAAAAACTCCTTTCGCCGGGTTCAGGACTTCCAGACCGAAACCCCGTCCTTGAAGGTCTGCTCGACCTGCAGCCTGCGAAGCTGATCTGGCGGGACGGCCAGGGGATTTTCGGACAGGATGATCAGGTCGGCACGCTTGCCCGCGGTGATACTGCCCTTATCCGCCTCTTCAAAATATTGGGCGGCGGCGTTGCAGGTGATTCCCCGCAGTGCGTCCCGGACACAGAGCCGTTCCTCGACGGCAAGGGGAACACCGCTTTGGGTAACCCGGTTCACCGCACAGAAAAGGGTGTCGATCATATCCGGCATCAGGACAGGGGAGTCCTGATGAAAGGTATAGCAAACCCCGGCGCGCAGAGCCGAGCCGGCCGGACTGATCCGGGAACCCCGCTCCCAGCCGAGATTTGCAAGGTGAATGTCCCCCCAGTGCCAGGTGTGGGCGACAAAAAAGCTGGCAAAGATCCCGAGCTTTTGCATCTGCTCCAGCTGATCCCGGCGCAGGATCTGGGCGTGGATCATGACCGGCCGCACACCGGGCAGGCCGGTCTTTTTCAGTGCGGCCGCATAGGCGTCGATCATCTGCTGCGCGGCGGCATCTCCGTTGCAGTGGACGATGATCTGTGTTTGATCCTCGAGCGCCTGAATCATAAACTGTTCCACCGCTGCATCCGAATGGGTTGGATAACCCCGATAATTGGGGTCATCTCCGAGATAGGGTTCGCTGAGCCAGGCGGTGCGCCCCTGTGGCGAACCGTCGAGGAAGATCTTGTAGCCGCCGATCCGAAGATGCTGCCGGTATTCGCGCCAGGCGACATCCCGCTGCGCCAGCGCGCGGCACTGCTGCAGATCGAGATAGCAGACAACATCCCCCTGCAGTAGACCGCGGTCCGCCGCGGTCTTGAGCAGCTGCCAGCTGTCTGCCCGTGCGAGACCCTCCTGAATCGTGGTGATCCCGTGAGAAAAATAGATCTGCTGCGCCTGACAGATCCCCTTGAGCTGCTGATCGAGCGAGGGCGCGGGGATCTTTGCGCTGTTCGCAGTAAAGGCGGTCTCCTCGAGATATCCGTTCGGCGTTTTCCCATCGGCCTCCCGGCCGATGCGCCCGCCCTCGGGATCCGGGGTTTGCGGCCCGATGCCGAGCGCGTGCAGCGCAGCGCTGTTCGCAACCCCCATGTGGCCGCTCGAGTGGGCGATCAGCAGCGGGGTTTCAGGACAGACGGCATCCAGCAGTGCCCGGTCGGGGTGTCGTTTTTCGGCAAGAAAATTGTGGTCATATCCAAAGCCGCAGATCCAGTCGCCGGGGGCCGGCGCAAAGCGGACGGAAAATTCCCGGATTAACTGCTGAATCTGCGCAAAGCTGGTGGCAGAGTGAAGATCGACCAGCCGCAATGTCTGGGCCAATGCGGTGATATGGCTGTGTGGGTCGATGAAGGCGGGCAGCAGCGCCCTTCCCGCGAGGTCGATGCACGCGGCATCCTCCGCAAGAGCACGGGCCTGCGACAGCGAACCGACAAAGAGGATCCGGCCTTTCCGCACAAGAACGGCCTCGGGCATTTCCTCTGTTTCCATCGTCACAATAGGGCCTCCGTAAAAAATCAGATCACGCATCAGATCACCTCATTTCAAAGATTGACAAAAAGCGGGCAGCAGGGTCAGGCTGTCGATGACCGGAGCGCCGGTCGACTCGAGAATATCCCGCGCCTGATGTCCGCCGCAGAACAGGACACAGCGCGCGCCGCAGCCCTGTGCGACCTCAAAGTCATGAACGCTGTCCCCCACAAAAAGAAAGCGGTCCGGTGCGCGGCCGCTGCTGCGGACAAAGGTTTCGGCAAGCTGACGTTTGCTTGCGGCGTAGATGTCGCCGATGCCGAGTACCCGAAAGAAGAAGTCTCGGAGCGGATACCGCGCCAGCTGCATCTCGAGGTGGGACTGTTTGGACGCCGAGAGCAGAACCTGGACAACCCCCATCCGGCGCAGTGCGCAAAGCGTGTCGAGCGCGCCCGCCTGCAGACGGCAGTGCTCCGCTGCCGGGTGGTAGAACGCCATATACTGCTGCGCGAGCTTGTCAAAGGAAAATCGCTCGGGATCCAGCCCGATCCGCCGGTAGTAATCAATGACCGGAAAGGAGAAGACGGCCCGGTACCGGTCAAGATCCGCGAGCGGCTGCAGGCCGTTTGCACGGAGCAGCCGGTTGGTGGCCTCAAATGAGACAGAGAGATCGTCCAGCAGGGTGCCGTTCCAGTCCCAGACCACCGTGTCAATCATCGGCCGAATCCTCCTTTACCGGCTGTCGCCCGGCCTGCATCGCCTTCCGCTCGGTCTCCAGCTCTCCGAGCAGCTTGCCGAGGGTCCAGCTGCGGTTGTGTGGGGTGAGGATCGCGCGCAGTGCGCCCCTTGCCAGTCCGTCACGGTTGAGCTCGTCCAGAATACGGTCGAGTGCATGATCGGAAAAGGCGGAAAAGATCAGTGCCTGGGTGATGACGGCGTCCGCTGTCTGCTCTGCGGGAGAGATGTCGCCGGGCAGACCGAGCAACCTGCTCAGCTGCCGACCGAGATCCTCCGGGCCTGCATAGCGCACCGAGACCCGGTGCGCTGAGAAAAATTCGGTCAGCCGGTCCGCGGCCTCCTTTTCAAAACAACAGATCAAAACGGTTCCGGTCTGCACCCTTGCCTTCATCCTGTATCCTGCCTTTCTTTTGTCTGGATTATACCTCATTATACATCAAAAAGCGCGAAGAGACATCCCTGATTTTCCCGGGAGGAAATGCGGGAAAACGAAAAACGCGGCGCCGAAAGCGCCGCGTTATCGCCGTGCTAATCTTTGGAGGCCAGCAGTTCGGTCAGGGCGCGCAGAAAGGCATCGTCCTGCTCCGTTGTTCGCCGTGCAGGTCCTTTTGGGTGTTTGCCGGCCCGCAGCAGTCTTTTGTTCTGCCAGCGGCGCTGCAGCAGCGCATCAATGTTGTCGGCAGAGTAGATGAGCCCGTTCTGGTTCAAAACCCTGGCGCGGCGGGCCAGACACATGGTTGCAAGTCCGTAGTCCTGGGTCACAACGATATCTTTCGGCCGAACGCGGTTCACCAGCGCAAAATCCACGCTGTCCGTCCCCTTGTCGAAGACCATCGTTTTTGCACCGTCGCGCTCAATGCGGTGGGCGGTATCACAGAGGATCCAGACAGGAATGCCGTAGCTGCGGCAGATATGGATGGTCAGATCTACCACCGGGCAGCCGTCAGCGTCGATCAGAACGCGGGTCATCCGATCCCTTCTCTCTGGCCGGCGGCAGCCTCGGGCAGTGCCGGCGCGATCCGGCTGGTGTAGGTGTTGCGGATGACAAGGGCTGAGATGAGGGAAAGCAACGCGGCAACCGCCAGCGGAAGGAAATGGGGGGAGAGCGCGAAGAGCGACCGCAAAAAGGAGAGCAGGAGGGAGGGAACCGGCAGCAGAAGAAACAGCAGATCAAATCCCACCAGAATGCGATAGGCGAGAATCCGGCCAGACGTCACCCGGTAAATCGCCCGGACCAAAACGGCCCAAAAAGTCAAAAGACCGCCGTAGACAGCCAGTAAAAAGGCAAGAATCTGGATGGCCAGAGCGGCCAGCTGCCCGAACCCGGACCCGAGAAAACCGAGGAGAAAGGCATAGCCCTCCACATCTCCGACATCGCCGCCGGGCGCCTCTGGCATGCTGCTCTGCGCCGCCGCAAAAAGAGAGTCGCCAAACTGAAAAAGCAAAATTCCAGCAGCGAGGAAGAGCAGTGCAGGGAGACCCATCAGCAGGAGATTGCGGTTTTCGATCTTCACGATATCAGCCCCTTTTTTTCTATCATACAGGACGGAGCGCTAAAATGCCAGCCCTATCGTGTCAGCCTGGTTCGGTTTCCGGCCGGAAGGTCTTGACGACAAGGGCAAAGTAGAGAAGATGAAACACCCAGATCCCGGCGAGAATAAGGCAGGGGAGAAAAAGTCCCCGCAGATACATGAGGAGAAAACCGACCGACATCAGCAGGGTGACGGTGATCATCACCCGCAGCTTTGCCGCAGGGGTCATTCCCTTGCCCTGTAGATAGCTCTCAAGATTTTTTCGGTAGAGTTTTGTGCCGGTGAACCAGCGATAAAGCCGCTCGGAGCTCTTGCCGAAACTGAATGCGGCGAGCAGTAAAAACGGAAAGGCGGGCAGCATCGGCAATGCCGCACCCACCGCGCCAAGGACAACTCCGAGACAGCCGAGCGCCGTCCAGAACAGTTTTTTCATCTTCATCTTTCTGCAATCCTCCTTTTTTCCTTTTGGCTTTCGATCAGATGACGCACCGCGAGAACCGGGTGATACAGCAGCATCCACGGTCCGGAAAAACGCATTACCTGCCGGATTTCCTCCCGCATTTTTGGGGCGTAGCAGTGAACCTTGCAGTTGGAGCAGAAGGTCTTTGACTCCATAAAAGGACACCGGTCGCAGCGCTGCGCCGCGTAATTCGCCAGCTGCCGGCAGGATGGGCAAAGACCCTCTTTGGTCCCGTGATGCCGGCGGCAGTAGATCTGGATCATCAGGGTAACAACCTGCTTTTCCCGCTCCCGCTTGCTCTCAACCTTATCCATACAGCCTCCCTTTCTCCATCCGGTACACCCGGTCGGCGATTGCCATTGTCGACTCCCGGTGGGATACCAGCAGAATCCCCCTTTTTTTCTTCTGTGCCAGCAGCGCCTTGAGGATAATTCCCTCGTTGATGCTGTCGACATTGCTGGTCGGCTCATCCAGCAGAATAAAATCACTGTCTCGCAGAAAAGCACGCGCAAGGCCGATGCGCTGACGTTCCCCTGCGGAGAGGTTGCTGCCCAGTGCCCCGACCCTGGTCCTGTATCCGTCCGGAAGGGTCATAATAAAGTCGTGAACCGAGGCCTGACGGCAGGCATCTTCCAATTCACCGCGGGTGGCATCCGGTTTCGCGATCCTCAGATTCTCCTCAATGGTGGTGTCGAACAGATAGGTGGTCTGGCTGACCATTGTGACCCGGCGCAGCAGACTCTCGGTATTGATCCGGTCGATCTCGTTGTTATTGTATTTGATCTCCCCGACTGCTTTTCCCAAAAACGCAGCAGCAGCTTGAGCAGGGTGGACTTTCCGCAGCCGGAGGGGCCGACAATTCCCACAATCTCTCCCCGGCCGGCCCGCAGCGAGAGATCCGAGAGCAGCTGATCATCCCGGCCATAGCCGAAGGAGAGGTGCTTTGCCGTGAGCTGCTCGATCGGTCCCAGCTCATCGTGTCCGGTGACAGGATGGACCGCGGGCTGCTCTTCGAGCAGATCCAGCACCCGGTCTCCCGCCGCAAAGGTCTGGGTCAGGTTGCCGGGTAGTGCCGAAATGGCGATCACCGGGCCAAACGACCCGAAGACGGCGGTGACCCCGATCAACATTCTGCCGATCGTGAGACCGCCGGTCATGGTCAGAAAAACGCCCGCTGCAAGGGTCAGCAGAATAAAGAGAGAAACGGTGAGCTCGGTGGCCGCCGAGGCCGCAGAGACATCCTGTTTCATCCGGCGGCTCTCTCGCAGCAGCAGGTCGGAGCGACGGTCGATTTCACGCTGCCGTCGGCCGATGCCGCCGTACAGCACAATTTCGCGGATCCCCTTGATGCTGTCGAGAAAATAAGCGCTGAAGGAGCTGAACTGCGACCGATACCGAACGCCGGAAGCCTTGAGCCGGGCAGAGGAGACAAGCGGCAGCAGAACGCCTACCGTCAGATAGCCGGCTACCGCAACAAGGGCAAGCCACCAGCTTGAGACAAAACCGACAAAGAGCGCGACACAGCCCGAGACGACCACCGCGATACAGATCGGGGAAACGGTGTGGGCATAAAAGACCTCCAGCGTCTCGATGTCCGAGGTGATCATCGCGATGATCGCCCCTTTCCGCTTGCTCTCGAGTTTTGCAGGGCAGAGCAGCCGCAGCGCGGCAAAGATCTTCTCCCGCAGCACCGCCAGCAGCCGGAAGGCGATGTAATGGTTGCTGTACTGTTCCGCATACCGCAGCAGGCCGCGCAGAACGCCGCAGCCGATGGCAATTCCCATCAGAGCGGGATAGGAGAGGGGAATGAACTCACCCAGTGCTTTGGCGATTGCGGCGGCGCCGGCGAGGGTAACCCCCATCGCACAGAGAAACCCCGCTGCGCCGTTGAAGATGGCCAGTGCCATAATTGGGGCAAGAGTGCCCAAAATTAAAATCAGCCTGCCCATGATCGCCGCGCCGCTGCGGCGCAGACCTTGTTTTTTGCTCATGCGGTGACCTCCCGATATCCTTCTTCCAGTTGTTTTTGCGCGTGATAGAGCCGTGCATAGCCTCCTTGGCGTGCCATCAGCTCACGGTGTGTACCAGACTCGGCCACCCGCCCCGATTCCATGTAATAGATCCGATCCGCATCAATCACATTGGCCAGCCGGTGGGAGATCAGAATGACCGAGCGGTGCGCCGCCAGCTGCCGGATGCGCCGCAGGATGATGGCCTCGCTTTCGGCGTCGATGTTGCTGGTGGCCTCGTCAAAGAGATAGACTTCCCGGTCGGCAACAAGGCTGATTGCAAGGGCGAGCCGCTGCTTTTGGCCGCCCGAGATGTTGGCGGCATCCTCGGTCAGAACCTTGTCCAGCCCACCGTTCTCCCGCACAAAATCCGCGAGATTGACCTCCCGCAGTGCTCTGTAAATCTCCTCGTCGGTCACATCCTGCTTTGCCAGCTGAAAATTTTGCCGGATGCTCTCATGAAACAGATAGCTGTCGCTGCTGACGAGCGCCAGATGCGCATAGTAGGACGCGCGGGAAAGTGATTCCAGCGGCTTTCCGCCGACGGTGATCCGCCCGGCACCCGGGCGCAGTGCACCGGTGAGCAGATGGATGACGGTGGATTTTCCGCACCCGGATTCTCCGACAATCGCGACGAGACCGGCATCGGGAAAGGACATCGAGACATCGCGGACAGCATCTCGGTCGCCGTCATAGGAAAAGCTGACCTGCTCGAGTTTCAGCAAAAGATTCCCGGGATCGTCGGTTCCCCAGACGGGATCGGGCTGATCCAGAAGCGAGAGGATCTTGTTGCCGGCACTGACCCCATTCATCGCCACGTGGAAGGCGGCGCCGAATGCGCGCAGGGGCAAAAAGAACTCCACTGCAACCAGAATGAGAAACAGCGCTGAAAACGGCGAAAGTCCGCGCCCGACAACCCCGGTCAGCGCAAGTGCGACCCCCACCCCTGCGCCACCGTAGGCGACCAGATCCATGATTGTGGTACTGGCAAGCTGCATGACCAGCACCTTCATGGTGATTCTGCGGAACTCCTCGCTGGACTGAGCCATCCGCAGCTGCTGCGCCTCGTCCGCCTGAAAGAGTTTCAACTCCCGCAGCCCTTGTACACTGTCCAGAAAGG
>DXIA01000174.1 GCA_019113125.1 Candidatus Pygmaiobacter gallistercoris
AGGAAAGTTTCACTTCCCGCAGGGAAGTTGCGTTTTCTTATCCTGCCACACCTTTCGTCCCCACCTCTTTTTTTACTCCCCCGGTTTATTTTCACTCCTCCGGCTCGACACAGCAGTCCTCATAGCCGGCCGGGACGATCGCCATCGCCTCGACGCTGGCATCCCGCATCAGGCTCGCCGCCGTCGTCTGGACGGTGAACCCGCAGCCGGGGTCGCAGGCCCAGCGCTGCGGGTCGGCCTTCGGAATCCCGTGGATGGCCAGCGCGGTCATGATCAGGCCGCCGTGGGTGACCACCGCCGCCTCGGGGGTGCCGCTGCGGATGAGAAACTCGCAGAGTTTCTGCAGCACCTCCCCGGCGCGGCGGGCAAAGGCGTCCCCCGACTCGCCGCCCGGCGGGGTCTGCCGCCGGGCCGGATCCATCCAGGCGAGATACGCCTCGTCGTTCTGCAGCTCGGCCGCTGTCTTGCCCTCAAACGCCCCGAGGTCGATCTCCCGCAGATCCTCGATCCCGATCTGCCGCACGCCGGGAAACAGGATGTCCGCCGTCTGCCGCGCCCGCTTGAGCGGCGAGACCAGGACCAGCGGGACGCTGGGATAGGTAAAGCTTGCCCGCAGCTGCTCGAGCTGCCGGACCCCCTCCTCGGCCAGCGGCAGGTCGGTGCCGCTGCCGGCGTAGATCCCCTTGAGATTTGCCTCGGTCAGCCCGTGGCGGATCAGATGCAGTTTGAATGTTTTCATACTTCCCCCAAATTTCCCTGTCGATTTTTGATGGTTTTTCTTATTTACAATATGTTTTTTCTGTTTTATAATTTACAATGTGTTATTGCCTTTTCCGGGAAGTTTTATCGCAGCTGCGCCGGAAAAGGGGTGTAAAGGAGATTAGGTCATGTCACAGGAATTCAGCCGGATCATCACGCTGCTGCGCAAGGAGCGCAGAATCACCCAGAAAGAGGCGGCGGCCCAGCTCGGGATCTCGCAGGCCCTGCTCTCCCATTACGAGAAGGGCATCCGGGAGTGCGGGCTGGATTTCGTCGTCCGGGTGGCGGATTTTTATGGCGTTTCCTGTGACTATCTGCTCGGGCGCAGCGCCGACCGCAGCGGGCTGACCCTCAAGGTGGAGGATCTGCCCGGCCCCGAGAGCAGCAAGGACGGCATCTACCGCGGCAGCCTGCTGCCCACCCTCAACAAAAAACTGATTGCGAACTCGCTGAACATCCTGTTCGACAAGCTCAACCGCTGCCCCAACAAGGGCCTTGTGGGGGAGATCAGCGGCTATCTGATGCTGGCGGTGTACCGGATGTTCCGGCTGCTCTACACCGCAAACGCGAAGAACGCCCCGGTGCTCTTCAGCCTGCCGGAAAACCTCAGCACCGGCTACGCGGACGCCGGCATGGCCCGGGCCGCCGCCAACGTCAAGGCGATCCTCTCGGGGCAGGAGATCGGCCTGGGCGAGCCGGTGCGGGACGTCTCCGCCTTCGCGATGACCACCGAGAGTCTGAGCCAGGACTATCCGCTCTACGCCACCAGCCTGCTCAACCTGATCAAGGCCAGCGAGCTGCGGATGAAGGGCTCGGACACCGAGAAACACTGATGCGATCTGAAGAAAACGGTGCGGAAAAACCGCACCGTTTTTCTCATCTCATCCCTTTGCGAGCTCCTCGCGGCAGCGCTCGCAGACACAGCGTCCCCTGAACTGCTGCACCCCTTCGCTGCTGCCGCAGAAGATGCAGACCTGCTTGCTGGGCTTGAGGACGATGCTCTCTCCCTCGACATAGATCTCCAGCGGCGTGCCATCATCGATCTCAAGGTTGCGGCGCAGTTCGATGGGAAGTACGATCCGTCCCATATCATCCACCTTGCGGACAATTCCCGTTGACTTCATCTCATTGCTCCTTTCCTGCCGCGCCCGATTGTTGCTCGGCGACGGGGTTTCGACACGATACACTTGTTCTCTTCCATAAAATACCATATTAAAACAAATTTGTCAATATTTCCCATTCTTATCCAATTTTTTTGCCGCATTGGAACGCCTCGATTGACAAACCGGCCGCGGCGGGGTAGACTTATTCTGTATCGCTTTGTGCATCAATCCCGATGAGGAGGAAATAGAATGGAGAGCAAGGTAAGAACCCGATTTGCACCCAGCCCGACCGGCTACATGCATGTCGGAAATCTGCGCACCGCGCTGTACGCATATCTCAAGGCCAAGAGCTGCGGCGGCACCTTTGTGCTGCGGATCGAGGACACCGACCAGGAGCGGTATGTCGAGGGTGCGGTGGACATCATCTACAACACGCTGCGGGAGACCGGTCTGATCTGGGACGAGGGCCCGGACAAGGACGGCGGCTACGGCCCCTACATCCAGAGCGAGCGGATGGGCCTTTATATGGAGTACGCCAAAAAGCTGGTCGAGAGCGGCCACGCCTACTACTGTTTCTGCGACAAGCAGCGCCTCGATGAGATGCGGACCATCCAGAAGGCGAGCGGCCAGGCCCCCCACTACGACGGCCACTGCCGCAACCTCTCGCCCGAAGAGGTGCAGAAGAATCTCGCCGAGGGCAAGCCGTTTGTCATCCGGCAGAAGATGCCGCGGGAGGGCAAGACCAGCTTTGAGGATGTGGTCTACGGCCACATCGAGGTGGACAATTCCGAGCTGGACGACCAGATCCTGATCAAGACCGACGGGATGCCGACCTACAACTTCGCCAATGTCATCGACGATCATCTGATGGCGATCAGCCATGTCATCCGGGGCAGCGAGTACCTCTCCTCCACCCCGAAGTACAATCTGCTGTACGACGCCTTCGGCTGGGAGAAACCGATCTACATCCACTGCCCGCCGGTGATGAAGGACGCCCAGAACAAGCTGTCCAAGCGGAATGGCGACGCGAGCTATCAGGATCTCGTCGCCAAGGGCTATCTGACCGAGGCGATCCTCAACTATATCGCGCTGTGCGGCTGGAGCCCCAAGGGGGAGCAGGAGATCTTCTCCCTCGAGGAGATGGTCAAGGTCTTCCACGAGGAGGGGATCAGCAAGTCCCCCGCCATCTTCGACCCCGAGAAACTGCGGTATATGAATGCCGAGTATATCCGCCGGCTCTCCCCCGAGGCCTTCTATGAGAAGGCGCTGCCCTGGATCGATCAGGCGGTCCATGTCGACTGCGACAAGAAACTGCTCGCCCATGTGCTGCAGCAGCGGTGTGAGGTGCTGGGCGAGATTCCCGCCCAGCTGCCCTTCATCGACGCGGTGCAGCCCCACACGCTGGACCTCTACACCAGCAAGAAGATGAAGACCAATCCCGAGACCTCGAAGGAGGCGCTCACCGCCCTGATCCCGGTGCTGGAGGCGCTTTCCGGCTCCGACTGGACGGTGGAGAAGATCCACGACGCCTGCTTTGATCTGATCGCCAGGATGCAGGTCAAGAACGGCTGGATGCTCTGGCCGATGCGGATCGCGCTGTCGGGGATGCAGTTCACCCCCGGCGGCGGCATCGAGATCGCCGCGATCCTCGGCAAGGAGGAGACGCTCGCCCGGCTGAAGGCGGGCCTCGCCGAGCTGTCCTGAGCGGTATTTCAATAAACAGAGAATTCCCCGTGACGGACCTGTCCGCCGCGGGGAATTTTTATTCTTTGGCGATCTGCGCCAGCAGCGACCAGGTCTTCTCGTCCGCCGCGCCGTCTTCCCGCAGACCGGCCCGGTGCTGAAAACCGCGCACCGCCCGCTCGGTGTCGGGATCATACAGCCCGCTGCAGGGCGGGCACTCGAGCGCGGGATCCCGGCGGGCCGCCCGCCGCAGCCTTTGCTGCAGCAGCGTCACCGCCGCCCCGCGGCAGCCGGGGTGAAGGGTTCCGCCCGGCCAATCCGCCCCGACTGCGCCGCCGGCAGGCGCTGGTGTGCCTTCTTTTTCCGCCGAATTGCGGCCGAGGACGCGCAGATCCCTTTCGAGCGCCCTGCGGCAGACCGGTCCCACCACCCCGTCCGCCTTCAGTCCGGCCAGCGACTGGTACTGCTCCACCGCCGTTTCGGTGCGGCAGTCAAAATAGCCGTCCGGGCAGAGCGCAAGCAGCTCCGGATACCGCCCCCGGCGCAGCCGCTCCAGCGCCCGCTGTACCCAGCGCACCTCTTTTCCGGCAGTTCCCCGCCGCAGCGGCCTTGCCATCTCCTCTGCCCTGTCGGCAGAGGGCATAGATTTTGCCATGGTAACTCCCCCTTTGCTCCCTCGTGTTCCCGCCATCCTATGCAAACCCCCGCGGCGGCGTTCCCCGGCAAAGGCGGAGCAGAACAAAACAGGCGGATTCAAAAGGTGTGGCAGAATAAGAAAACAACGCCGTAAAAAGGCCGCTTTTGCGCGGCTGCGGCGTCAAAACGTCTCGACAACCACAAAGGGTGCCTTCGACGCTTTTCCTTGCACCCGCATCAAAATCGACCTT
>DXIA01000175.1 GCA_019113125.1 Candidatus Pygmaiobacter gallistercoris
GTCAAACCAAATGGGGGCATATCCAGCTGCAAATATTGTTTGAGAATCGTGTTGTTTTAGATGGTAGTCAAACTGAGGCGGCGCTCGAAAACATGTTCGAACAGTTTGAGAATCGTGTTGTCTTCGTTGGGGCGCTGTTCGGCGTCAGATCATTTCAGAGCAGAATAAAAGGTCCGGCCGCGCAGCAATGCGGCCGGACCTTTCTTTTGCCTTCATACTCTAGAAACATATTGATCCGATCATCCGGTATTGGTATCGCCCTCCCGCAAAAAGGTCCAGCGGCTTTCCTCCGAACACTGCGGCGCGTATCGGTAGCCGAGCTCTGAAAAGGCCCGGATCACATCGGGATCCTCGGTCTGCCGCTCGGCGAGGTACCGCACCATCGCCCCCCGCGCCATCTTGCAGAGGGTGCCCTTTTCGACCACCCTTCCCTCTCTCAGCTCACCGAAGACACAAGTAACCATCCGCACCGGCGGCCGCAGATACCGCGAGACGCAGAGGCTGTACTCCTTCGAGGCAAGATTGAGCACCCAATCGGTGTCCTCGAACAGGGCATCGGCAATCCGGCTGTTCCAAAAGTTGTAAAGGTCTTTTGCCTGCCCTACCTGCAGCTTTGCCTGCATCTCGAGCCGGTAGGGGGTCACCCCGTCAAAGGGACGCAGCAGCCCGTAAAAACCCGAGAGGATCCGCAGATGGCCGCTCAGATAGTCGTACTCCGGCCCGGTAAAAACACCGGGGGCCATATACTGGTATTGGATGCCCTCGTAGCAGAGCAGCGCCGGGACAAGGCCCCGCCGCAGATCCATCCGCTGCAGCCGCTCAAAGTTCGGCCGGGCGAGCGCGTCGCTGCAGCCCCAGAGTTTTTTGAGCTCGGGGTAACTCATCCCCCGCAGCCGATCGAGCAGCTGCCCGGTCGCATCGAGAAAAACCGGCAGCGTCCGCCATGCAAGACCGTCCACTTCAGAATTCATCTTTTTTGCAGGTGAAATGATGAGTTTCATCCCTGTTCCACCTCATACGGCCAGCTGTTGATGCCGCCGAACTCATAGACACCGGTATAGCCGAGCTCGGCCAGCGCGGCCGACGCCGTCTTGCTGCGGTTGCCGCTGCGGCAGTAAACCAGCACCACCGTATCCTTTGCGGGGATGACCGCAGCGGCGCTCTCGGCGTTGATCGAGCCGACCGGCAGCAGCACTGCACCGGGGATGTGCCCCGCGTCATATTCCTCCTGTTCCCGCACATCCAGCAGGACGACCCCCTCCTGCTGCATCATCTCATGGGCCTCCTCCTGAGAGATCTGCTGGTAACCGGCCTCCGCGGCCCCCCTGCCGCAGCCGACAAACAGCGCGAGCAACAACAGGAGCGGCAACAGTCGTTTCATTGCTGCTCTCCCTGTGCGAGATAGGCGAGAATCTCCGCCGCGTTGGTGTCCGGCTTGACCTTCGGCATCGCCTTCTCGATCATCCCCTGCGGGTCAATGACATAGGTAGTGCGGACCACACCCATGCTTACCTTGCCGTAAAGCTTTTTCTCTTTCCAGACATCATAGGCCTGGATCGCCTGCAGCTCGGGGTCCGAGAGCAGGACAAACGGCAGATCATACTTCTGGGCAAACTTCTGATGGGAGGCCACCGAGTCCTTGCTGATCCCGATGACCACCACCCCGCGGCGTTCAAATTCCTGATACGCTTGCGCAAAACCGCAGGCCTGCCGGGTGCAGCCCGGGGTGTTGTCCCGCGGGTAGAAATAGAGGACCACCCGTTTTCCGAGGAAATCCGAGAGATGCACCTCTCGGTCCTCCCTGTCCCGGAGGGTGAAATTCGGGGCCTTTGTTCCGACTTTCAGCATCTTGTCTCCTCTTTCCGGGCAGCGAATTCTCCCGCATTCGCCTGATTCCGCATCAAGGGCCGCGAGTTCCCTTTGCAGTCTCTCGCGCAGTTCCCTCTCATTGGGTCCGCTGCAGAGGGAGAGCAGTTTCCGATACTCTGCCGCCCGCCACTGTTTTGCGCGGTCCCGTTCCTGCTGCTGCATCGCGGCGTCCTCCCGCCGCGACCGAATCCGGTCCCGCACCATGCGGTGGACAAAATACCGTTTCATTCGTGGGTTCATCCGCAGTTTTCCTCCCTTGTGGACGGCGGGCTCACTCCACCCGCCAATAGGCGACACTGTAGGGTGCAAGCTCGCTGCCGCCGCCGAAATCGTGAGGCTGACCGGTGACGAGGTCGGTCGCGCGGCCGGCCTGCGCGTCAAAATGCAGCACCACCGGCGATGCGTCGGCATTGACCGCGACAAGCACCCGCTCCCCCTCCGTCTGCCGCTGAAAGATCAGCTGCTTTGGTGCGATCTGGATATTGCGGTAATCGCCATAGAGCAGTGCCCTACTCTGTTTGTGCGCCGCGGCAAACCGGGCGATCTGCTCGGTCAGTGGACTCTCCTGCGGCAGGTCAAAGGCCGGGCGGAGGTTCTCATCCCCACCGGGGCGCTTTTCCCCCTCTACCCCCCACTCGCTGCCGTAGTAGATACAGGGGATGCCCGGCATCCCAAACAGCAAACCGTAGACGCAGCCGAGTTGGTTTTTGTCGTTGAGGATGGTCGCGATCCGGGAGACGTCGTGGTTATCCACAAAGTTGAACAGGTGCTTGCCGCGGTAGAGAGTCCAGTTCTCCGGCCCGAACTGCCGGGCCAACGAATGAGCGATCTCAAATAGATTGGCGCTGTTCATACTCGAATAGAGTCCCTTATAGCACTCGTAGTTGGTCGCGGAGTGGAGCAGCCCGGATCAAATCAGCCGGTTATAATCTCCGTGGATCATCTCGCCGACCAGGAAGAACTCCTGCTTTTTGCTGTCGCAGAACTCCCGCAGCCGGCGGATAAAATGCTCCGGCAGCAGATAGGCGACATCCAGCCGCAGGCCGTCAATGTCGAACTCCTTGATCCAGCCCTCGATGCAGCCGAGCAGATAATCCACCACCTGCGGGTTATCGAGATTCAGCTTTACAAGATCGTAGTTTCCCTC
>DXIA01000176.1 GCA_019113125.1 Candidatus Pygmaiobacter gallistercoris
ATCTCGCCGCTCTGGCTGCTGCTCCCGGTGGCGCTGCTCGCGCTGCTGCTCTGGCTGATCCTGCGCCGCCGCGCGAAGGAGAAGGAGAAAAAGAATTGATCTAGGCAAGACAACAGGGCCCCGGCCACAGCCGGGGCCCTGTTCTGCCCGAATAAAAAAAGAGAGCGCGCAGCGCTCTCTTTTTTTATCGTTTCATCAAATCCGCGAGGGTGAACCGGTCGAGGTAGTCGTTGACCGTCTTCTCAAGGCCGGTCCAGAGCGGCAGGGTGCGGCAGTCGGCCGCCCGGTCGCAGGCCGGCGCGCCGCCGGCGAGGCAGGCGACCGGCGCGAGGCTGCCCTCGGTCAGCCGGAGGATCTCCCCGACCCGGTAGTCCTCGGGGGCGCGGGTCAGCCGGTAGCCGCCCCCCTTGCCCTGCACCCCCGCGACGAGCTGTGCCCCGACCAGCAGCCGGAGGATCCGCTCGAGGTATTTCGGCGAGATGCCCTGCCGGGCCGCGAGCTCCTTCATCGGCAGGTAGCCCTGCCCGCCCTGCTCGGCGAGGTCCACCAGCACCCGCAGCGCGTACCGCCCCCGCGTCGAGATCATCATCGCCGCATCCCCCCTTTTGCCCCATCATACCACATCGGGACAGAGGGATTCAACCGCCGCAGCCGCAGCAGCCGGCGCAGTCGCCGCAGCCGCCCCCCTCAACCGGGATGCCCTGCCGCCGGTAGTAGTCCTCGATCGCCTTGCGGATCGCCTCCTCGGCGAGGACCGAGCAGTGGAGCTTGTGGGCCGGCAGCCCGCCGAGCGCCTCGGTGACCGCCTTGTTGGTGAGGGCGAGCGCCTCACGGATCGGCTTGCCCCGGATCAGCTCGGTCGCCATCGAGCTCGAGGCGATCGCGCTGCCGCAGCCGAAGGTCTCAAACTTCACGTCGGTGATGACCTCGTCCTCGACCTTGAGATAGATCTTCATGATGTCCCCGCAGACCGGGTTGCCCGCCTCGCCGACCCCGTCGGGGTTCTCAATCACCCCGACATTCCGGGGGTGGCGGAAGTGGTCCATGACCGTTTCGCTGTACAATGCCATCTCAGTTACCTCTCCTCTCGCAGATCATTTCGCAAAGACATGGGTGCGCCTGCCGGTCTCGAGATCCCGCCAGAACGGGGACATCCCCCGCAGCTGGGTCACCGTCCCGGTGACCGCCCGGATGATCTCGTCCACCATTTCTTCATCCGCGTCCTCCCCGAGGGTGAGCCGCAGCGAGCCGTGGGCGACCTCGTGGGGCCGGCCGATCGCGAGCAGCACATGGCTGGGGTCGAGCGAGCCGCTGGTGCAGGCGGAACCCGAGGACGCGCAGATCCCCGCGTCGTCGAGCAGCAGCAGCATCGACTCCCCCTCGATCCCCTCAAAGCAGAAGTTGACGTTGCCGGGCAGCCGCCGCTGCCGGTCGCCGTTGAGCTGGCCGTAGGGGATCCGCTCGAGCCCCTCGATCAGCCGATCCCGCAGCGCGGTGAGCTTTTTTGCATTCTGCTCCATCCCGGCGCAGGCCGCATCGAGGGCGGCCGCCATCCCGGCGATGGCGGCGACGTTCTCGGTGCCGCCCCGCTTGCCCCGCTCCTGCGCGCCGCCGCAGATCAGCGGCCGCAGCGGGACCCCCCGCCGGGCGTAGAGCACCCCGATCCCCTTCGGCCCGTGGAACTTGTGGGCCGAGAGGGAGAGCAGGTCGATGTTCTGGGTCACCACGTTGATCGGCAGATGCCCCGCCGCCTGCACCGCGTCGGTGTGGAACAGCACCCCCCTCTCTCTGCAGACCGCCCCGATCGCGGCGATCGGCTGGATGGTGCCGATCTCGTTGTTCGCGTACATCACGCTGACCAGCGCGGTGTCCGGCCGGATCGCCGCCGCGACCTGCTCGGGGGTGACGATGCCGTTTTCATGGACGTCGAGCAGGGTGACCTCAAACCCCTCCCCCTCGAGCTGCTCGAGGGTGTGCAGCACCGCGTGGTGCTCAAACGCGGTCGAGATCAGGTGCCGCTTGCCCTGCCTTGCCCCGATCGCCGCCGCGCTGCGCAGCGCCTGGTTGTCCGCCTCGCTGCCGCCCGAGGTGAACCAGATCTCCCCCGGCGCGGCGCCGATGCAGCGGGCGATGGTCGCCCGGGCCGCCTCGATCCCCTCCTTCGCCCGCTGGCCCAGCGCGTAGAGGCTCGAGGGGTTGCCGTACTCCTCGGTGAGGTAGGGCAGCATCGCGTCGAGGGCGGTCTTGCTCAGCCGGGTGGTGGCGGCGTTGTCCGCGTAAATCATATCCGAAAACTCCCTTCCGGTGGATTTTAATTCATACCTTTTTAGTGGGTAATTAGAGGATACCACAAAATACCTACCTCGTCAATAGGTTTTTAGCCAAAAAAAGGACCGCACCGGATGGGTGCGGTCTCTCTGCCGGGATGCTGCGCGGCCGGTCGCTCGGGGGGCGGCGGCGGGCGGCCGTCCGGGGAACTGCCGTCCGGCGCGCTGCCCCGGTCGCCTGCGGGGGGTCATCAGCTGCCGTTCGGCCTGTCGTTCCCGGGCTGCCTGCGGGGGTCAGCTGCCGTTCGGCTCGCTGCCCCGGGCCACCGCGAAGGAGCCCAGCAGCAGCGCGCCGACGGCGAGACAGATCGCCATCCAGAAGGCGCCGCGGTAGCTGCCGCCGAGATCGTAGAACAACCCGACCGGCGAAAAGGAGAAGGCACCGATCAGGCTGTTGCCGGTCATCATCAGCGACCAGATGGCGGCGTAATCCCGCCCGCCCAGCGCCGCCCGGGTGAGCAGCGGGGCCTGCACCGTGTACATGCTGCCCCCCAGCCCGACCAGCAGCGCACCGGGCAGCAGCAGGTCGGCCCCGCCGATGCTGCCGATCAGCATGCCGTAGCCCGCCAGTGCGCAGACCGCACCCAGCAGCAGGCCGGCGCGGGCGCCCAGCCGGTCATTCAGCAGCCCGAGCAGCGCACTGCTCACCACGCAGCCGATGCTGACCAGGGCGGCGGCGAGCGCCCCCTGTTCGATGCTGCGGCCCAGCTCCATCGTGGCGAAACTGGCCAGGTACTGCTGGACGCTGTACCCGACGCTGTACATCATGCAGGCGGCCCAGGCGGTCCAGAAGACCGGGCTGCGCAGCGCGGCGGCCCGGGTGAACCCCCTGACCGGGGCGGCGGGGCGGGCGGCGGGGCTCTCCCCGGCGCCGTAGGGCGCACAGCCGGCCGCGGCGGGGCTCTTGACGATGAGGAAGAGGCCGGGCACCGAGACGACCAGGCAGATCAGCGCCATCACGAGATAGGCCGCCCGCCAGCCGAGGCCGACGATCAGCCGGGCGGTGAGCCAGTTGAAGAACACCGCCGAGATCCCCTCGGCGGCGAGGATCAGCCCCAGCGCGAACCCGGCCGCCCGGGCGAACCAGAGGTCGACCAGCAGCGGCACCGCGACAAAGCCGGTGAAGGCCATCCCCGCCCCGATCACCGCCCCCGACAGGCTGAAGAGCCAGGGGGAGCGGTAGGTCGCCATCAGCGCGATGCCGGCGACCTCGGCGAGGGCGGCGGCCCCCATGATCCGGCCGATCGGGCCGCGGCGCAGCAGCTTTGCCGCGGGGGTGTAGAGGGCCGCCATCGCCGCCGCCTCGACGCTGACCAGCAGGGTGAACCGGCTGACCGGGCAGTGCAGCGCGGCGGTGACCGGCGCGACGAAGTTGCCGGTCAGGCAGAGCACCGCGCCGCCGAGCCCCAGCTTGAGCAGCAGGCAGGCGGCGAGGACGGCGAAGGCGTAGTGGGGGCGCCGGCGCGGGGCGGTCAACGGTCGACGATCCCGAGGATCGCCTCGCTGGCAAACGGGCTGCTGCGGGGGCGCACCTCGGGCAGCCGCCGCTCGATGGCGGCGCGGGCGTACTCGACATCCTCCTCCGCCTCGGCGGGGTTGAAACAGCCGATGCAGACCATGTCCTGCGGCCGGATGGTGTTGTAGGCGAAGTTGAGGCCGACGAAGGGGGTGGTGCGTCCGGCGGCGCAGGGCTTGATGGTGATGACCGGCTTTTTGGCGTTGTGGATCGTCTTGATGACGCTCTCGATCTCGACCTGCATCAGAAAGCCCATACAGTTGTAGATCTGGATGTAGGTCTCGACGTCGTACTCGTTGAGGTCGGCGTACTGGATGACCTCCGGCATGTGGGCGGACAGGCCCGGGATCATGCCGGCGTCCCGGATCATCGCGAGGTAGTCGGGCAACCGGTTGATGCTGCGGGTGTTCTTGCACAGCAGCTGCTCGACGCTGGAGTGGAGCGGCAGGCAGAAGGTGGCCCCCCGCTGGGCGCACTTCTTGATCTCGGCCTGCGCCTGCATCCGGGCGATGGGGTTGTCGTCGACGTTGAGCACCGGCTCATCCAGAATGATCATCTTTTTGCCGGTCTTCTGCTCGGCCAGATGCACCGCGTCGATCAGGTCCTCGTCGGTGCCGAAGAGGCCCAGACAGGCGTCGACCCCGTTGTTGAGAAAGCTTGTGAAGATCTCCGAGACGCTCTCGGGGCCGCTGTGGTGTTTCATGATCATCTCGTCCTGTGCCGGGCCGCGGTGGCTGAACCCCGAGATCCAGTTGCAGCCGGCGATCATCCGGGGCAGCGAGACGCCGCCCACCATGGTTCTGGGAAAATCCACGTTTGTTCACCTCGTTGTCAGAGTTTTCAGAATGGTCAGATCGGGTCGAAGGGATAGACCGGGCGGCGCAGATGGTGGAACTCGAACTCGGTCACCATCTGGTAGCTCTCGCCGGGGGTGTTGGCCATGATGTACCGCTTTGCGTACTGCTTGAGGTCGGGGTAGATGTAGCCGAACTTGGTCACCAGCAGCTGGTAGTCGCTCATCTGGACCGGCGCGTTCTCGAAACTGACGGTGTGGATGAAGGAGAAGGGCTGGTCGGTGAGGATGATGTCGACCGATCCGACCCGCAGCAGCGCGCCCCGGCAGCGGGGCAGCGGCGGATTGGTGACCAGCTTGTAGTCCATCACGTCGAAGAGCGCGACCAGCTCCCCCTCGACCGGCAGCGGGCGGGTGACCTCGTCGATGTCGATGCCGATCGACAGCGCGATCGGGCCGGGGCCCTGCGCCTCGCAGCGGCGCACCGCCGCCCCGTCGCAGATGCCGCTGACCAGCGCCCGCATCCCGTTCTTGTTCTGGGCCAGCAGCTCCCGCAGCAGCAGGTTGCTGCCGCCGTTGGTGCCGGCGGTGGGGTTGTCCCCCATGTCGGTGACGCAGACCGGCAGCAGGGGGCTCGACAGCGCGGCGGCGATCGAGCCGGCGGTGTCGTAGGACTCCATCTCAAATCCGAACTCCCGCCGCTTGGAGAAGGCGAGGTCGGCCAGCCGGCGGGCCAGTGCGCGGCAGTAGGCCTGGTCCTCGGCCCGGGCCGGGACCACCGCGACGGTGGCGCCGGTGCGGGGCGCGTCGGTCCAGGCAAAGCCGATGTAGAGGCTGGCGCACTCGACCGCGTCGTCCTCCGCCTCGAGCCGGTCGAGCTCGGCGATCAGCCCCCGGACCGGCTCGGTGGTGGTGGCGGCCATCTCGCCGGGGAAGATCATCGGCACCTTGACCATCTCGGTGGACACCTGCCGCCCCTCGTCCAGCGCCCGGGCCAGTGCGGCGGCGGTGCGCCGGTAGGTGTCGGTCTGGTCGGTGTGGGGCGCGGTGTGGTAGCAGCGGAAGATGTTGACATAGTCGGCGAAATCCGCCTCGAGGTTGCCGTGCA
>DXIA01000177.1 GCA_019113125.1 Candidatus Pygmaiobacter gallistercoris
CCCAGAATTTTGGATGGAGAAAGTGCGAAGAGCGGCCCCTCAAGCCTTGGTGGCTTGGGGGGCCGCTCTAAGTGCTTTCTACGCCAAAAGTCTACGGCAGAACCGTTGTTTTCTTATTCTGCCACACCTAAAAATGGAATGCAAACCGCTTGCAACGGCAGGGAAATCCTATTATAATAAAAAGAGGGCGACAGCCCCTGGAAAACAGGCAGAAAACAGGAAAGTTTCAAAATAAGAAAGGGAGTACAGATTTATGAGCACTCTTGGCAAAAAGACAATTGACGATATCGATGTAAAGGGCAAACGGGTCCTTGTCCGGGTCGATTTCAACGTCCCGATGAAGGACGGGGTCATCACCAACGACAACCGCATTGTCGCGGCGCTGCCCACCATCAAAAAGCTGATTGCCGACGGCGGCAAGGTCATCCTCTGCAGCCATCTGGGCAAGCCCAAGAATGGCCCCGAGGCCAAGTTCAGCCTGGCTCCCTGCGCGGTTCGTCTGAGCGAGCTGCTGGGCAAGCCGGTCGTCTTCGCCGACGATGACGAGGTCGTGGGCGAGAAGGCGAAGGCCGCCGTTGCCGCGATGAAGGACGGCGACGTCGTGCTGCTGCAGAACACCCGGTTCCGCAAGGAGGAGACCAAGAACCTCGAGCCGTTCAGCGCCGAGCTGGCCAGCCTCGCGGACGTCTATGTCAACGACGCGTTCGGCTCCGCCCACCGCGCCCACTGCTCCACCGCCGGCGTCACCGCCCACATCAAGGACACCGCTGTCGGCTACCTGATGGGCAAGGAGATCGAGTTCCTGGGCAACGCGGTCAACAACCCGGTGCGCCCCTTCGTCGCGATTCTGGGCGGTGCGAAGGTCGCGGACAAGCTGAATGTCATCGAGAACCTGCTCAACAAGGTCGACACCCTGATCATCGGCGGCGGCATGGCCTACACCTTCCTCAAGGCGCAGGGCAACGAGGTCGGCACCTCGCTGGTCGACGACGAGAAGCTGGACTACTGCCGTGAGATGCTCAAGAAGGCGGAGGACAAGGGGGTCAAGCTGCTGCTGCCGGTGGACACCACCATCGCCGCGGCCTTCCCCGATCCCATCGACGCCCCCATCGAGGTCAGCCATGTCGATGCGGACAAGATCCCCGCGGACATGATGGGCCTCGACATCGGCCCCAAGACCTGCGCGGTCTTCGCCGAGGCGGTCAAGAGCGCCAAGACGGTCGTCTGGAACGGACCGATGGGCGTGTTTGAGAACCCGACCCTCGCCGAGGGCACCAAGGCGGTCGCCAAGGCGATGGCTGAGACCGACGCCACCACCGTCATCGGCGGCGGCGACTCCGCGGCTGCGGTCATGCAGCTGGGCTATGCGGACAAGATGACCCACATCTCCACCGGCGGCGGCGCCTCGCTGGAGTATCTGGAGGGCAAGGAGCTGCCCGGCATCGCCTGCATCGCGGACAACTGAGCAATCCCAGTGCGGCGGGCGGCGCCCGCCGCATTTTTTCCATCCCGGCGCTCGCCGGGAAAGCAGCATAAGACAAAGGAGAGATTCCAATGAATAAGGCAAAGCGCAAGGCGGTTATCGCCGGCAACTGGAAGATGAACAAGAATGCGGCCGAGGCCGCCGAGCTGATCTCGGCGCTGATCCCCGAGGTCGCCGGCGCCGACTGCGAGGTCGTCGTCTGCACCCCGTTCACCGATCTGCCGATCGCGGTCTCCAAGACCGCCGGCACCAACATCGCGGTGGGCGCGCAGAACGTGCATTTTGAGAAGTCCGGCGCCTTCACCGGCGAGATCTCGGCCGAGATGCTCACCGAGCTGGGGGTGCAGTATGTCATCATCGGCCACTCGGAGCGCCGGCAGTATTTCGGCGAGACCGATGTCACCGTCAACAAGCGGCTCAAGGCGGCCCTCGCCGCCGGCCTGAAGGTGATCCTCTGTGTCGGCGAGAGCCTCGAGCAGCGCCAGCAGGGCGTCACCGCCGAGCTGGTCGCGATGCAGACCAAGATCGCACTGGGCGGCGTCTCGGCCGAGGAGCTCAAGCATGTCATCATCGCCTATGAGCCGATCTGGGCGATCGGCACCGGCCTGACCGCCACCGCCGAGCAGGCCGAGGAGGTCTGCGCCGTGATCCGCGGGGTCATCGCCTCGCTCTACAGCGAGGCGGACGCCGAGACGTTCACCATCCAGTACGGCGGCAGCATGAACGCCAAGAACGCCGACGAGCTGCTCGCGCAGCCCGACGTCGACGGCGGCCTGATCGGCGGCGCCTCCCTCAAGGCCCCCGATTTCGCGGCGATTGTCCGCGCTGCCAGCAGGTAATCAGCGATCCATAACAGGCGCAGGCCACCGCATCCACGGCCCCTGCGCCTGCTTTGTTCCGGCGGGATCCGCCGCTTGATTCCGCGCAAAAAATCCGCGCAAAAAGGAGAAAACTCATGAAACCTTTGGTTCTTTGCATCCTCGATGGCTTTGGCCACAATCCCGACAGCTACGGCAACGCGATCACCGCGGCGAAAAAGCCGAATCTCGACCGCCTGTTTGCCAGCTGCCCCCACACCCTGATCGGCGCCTCCGGCATGGATGTCGGGCTGCCCGACGGCCAGATGGGCAACAGCGAGGTCGGCCACACCAACATCGGCGCCGGCCGGATCGTCTATCAGGAGCTGACCCGGATCACCAAGAGCATCCAGGACGGCGATTTCTTTGAGAACGAGGCGCTGGTCGCCGCGATGAAGAACGCCGCGGCGGAGGGCCGCGCGCTGCACCTGATGGGCCTGCTGTCCGACGGCGGCGTCCACAGCCACATCACCCACCTGTTCGGCCTGCTCGAGATGGCAAAGCGCAGCGGGGTGAAGGAGGTCTATGTCCACTGCTTTATGGACGGCCGTGACGTGCCCCCCACCTCCGGCAAGGAGTATGTCGAGCAGCTCGAGGCCAAGATGGCCGAGCTCGGGGTCGGCAGGATCGCCAGCGTGATGGGCCGCTACTACGCGATGGACCGGGACAACCGCTGGGATCGGGTCGAAAAGGCCTACGCCGCGATGGTCTACGGCGAGGGCGAGCAGGCGGACAGCGCCGTCAAGGCGATGGAGAACAGCTATGCCGCCGAGGTCACCGACGAGTTCGTGGTGCCCACCGTCATCGCCGGCGGCAGCCGGATCAAGGCGGGGGACAGCGTGATCTTCTTCAACTTCCGCCCCGACCGCGCGCGGGAGATCACCCGCACGCTGGTGGACCCCGATTTCACCGGCTTTGAGCGGAAGGACGGCCTCTTCCCGCTGACCTATGTCTGCTTTACCCAGTACGACGCCACCATGCCGAACGTGCTGGTCGCCTTCCGGCCCGAGAGCCTGGTCAATACCTTCGGCGAGTACATCTCGAAACTCGGCAAGACCCAGCTGCGGATCGCCGAGACCGAGAAGTACGCCCATGTGACCTTCTTCTTCAACGGCGGCAAGGAGGAACCCTATGCCGGCGAGGACCGTGCGCTGATCCACAGCCCGAAGGTCGCGACCTACGACCTCAAGCCCGAGATGAGCGCCTATGAGGTCTGCGACGAGATGATCCGCCGGATCGAGAGCGGCAAGTACGACGTCATCATCCTCAACTTTGCCAACTGCGACATGGTCGGCCACACCGGCGTCTTCGACGCGGCGGTCAAGGCGGTCGAGGCGGTGGATACCTGTGTCGGCCGGATCGTCGAGGCGCTGGAGAAGTGCGGCGGCGCGATGCTGCTGACCGCGGATCACGGCAACGCCGACAAGATGTACGAGGCGGACGGCAGCCCCTTCACCGCCCACACCACCAACCCGGTGCCCTTCCTCGTCTACGGGGTGCCCGGCGCCAAGCTGCGGGAGGGCGGCCGGCTGGCCGATATCGCCCCCACCATGCTCAAGATCATGGGCCTTGCGCAGCCCGCCGAGATGACCGGCAAGAGCATCATCGAGTAAAAGCTCTTACAGGAGCCGTTCCTTTTTGGGAACGGCCCTTTTTGTTCCCAAAAACGGGCTATGCGGGGATTTTGATATTCAAATTAACAGAAAAACCGGGATGGTTCCGGCTGAAATTTGAAAAGTATCACAAAAAAGGAAAAAAGTGCTGGACACAAAAAGAGAGGTGTGTTATAGTTTAGGCACACAAAAAAGTTGATAGAGGCGCGGTGCGGATCAGTAGCCGGCGGAGGGGACACCCGAGGATGCCGGACGAAAGGCCAAACCGCCGAAACGGGTCGCCGGGTACGGCGGTCGGGTTGGGCATGGAGAGAAGATCCCCATGACTCCTG
>DXIA01000178.1 GCA_019113125.1 Candidatus Pygmaiobacter gallistercoris
TGCCGGATCTTCCGGCAAGCGTTCTGGAGGCTGCTTATGCAAAACTATGAGGGCTGCAACTGTCCGGTCTGCAAAAAGCCGCTCAGTTCTTCCGACGATATTGTGGTCTGTCCCGAATGTGGTGCCCCCTACCACCGCGCCTGCTACGAAAAGCAGGGCGCCTGTGTCTATGAACATCTGCACAGCTCCGGCTTTGAGTGGAAACGGCCGTCCACCGCACCCAAGATTCATCATTGCCCGAGCTGCGGCGCGGAATACACCGGCGACCAGCTGTTCTGCGAAAAGTGCGGCAGTCCGCTGCACGCCGAGGAGCGGCGGGGCGGTTTTTCCTCCGCCGAGGGGCCGCTGGGCGGGTTTGGCGCCGGGCAGCCGTTTGGCGCGGGCGCAGCCTTCGCCGCCGACACCCGGGGGGAGATCGACGGCATCCCGGTCTCGGACTGGGCCGCCTACATCGGTCCGAGCGCGCCCTACTACATCTACCAGTTCCGCCGGATGGACGCGACCGGCCACAAGGTCGGGTTTATCTTCAGCGCCGCCTTCTTCGCCCCGATCTACTTTCTCTACCGCAAGATGTGGGGCATCGGCATCCTCGCCGGGGTGATCAACCTGCTGCTCAACCTGCCCGCGGCGCTGATGATGCTGGCCGAGTTCAACATCTTCTTCGTGCTGCCGGTCAGCTATGAGACCCTCGCGGTGATTGCCTCGGTCTGTTCGCTGCTGCTCAGCGCGATCCAGTTTGTCGGCTGGGGAATGTTTGCTGCCTGGCTCTACCGACGCCACTGTGCCAAGCAGATCCGCCGCATCCGGGAGAAGACCGACGGGGACCCCGCGGCCGGCGCCGCGCTGCTGCACAAGAAGGGCGGCCCGAGCAAGGTCGTCCTGATCGTGCTGCTGGTCTTCTACCTGCTCAGCACCCTGCTCACCGCCTATCTGACCGGCATGTTGCTGTGATCCGGTCTTGGGATACCTCTTCGGCCCACGGGGGCCAGACAAAGAAAAAGGAGCTAGATGTATGAAAATCAGAAAAGCCGTCATCCCGGCCGCGGGGCTTGGCACCCGCGTTCTGCCCGCCACCAAGGCGATGCCCAAGGAGATGCTGCCGATCGTGGACAAGCCCGCGATCCAGTACATCGTCGAGGAGGCGGTCGCCGCCGGCATCGAGGACATCCTCATCATCACCGGCCGCAACAAGGAGATCCTCGAGGATCACTTCGACCGCAACCCCGAGCTGGAGGCCCACCTCGCCCGCGGCGGCAAGCAGCAGATGCTGGACGAGTGCATCCGGATCGCGGATCTTGCCAACATCACCTATCTGCGGCAGAAGGAGACCAAGGGGCTGGGCCACGCGATCAGCAAGGCCCGCAGCTTTACCGGCGACGAGCCGTTTGTGGTGCTCTACGGTGACGACGTCATTATGGGGGAGGACCCGGTTGCGGGCCAGCTGATCCGGGCGTATGAGACCTACGGTAAGCCCTGCGTCGGGATCAAGCAGGTCGCGCGGGAGGCGATCGTCAAGTATTCCTCCCTCAAGGTCGACCCGCTGCAGGACAACCTGTACAAGGTCACCGACATGATCGAAAAGCCGGCGCCGGGCAAGGAGTTCAGCCTCTTCTCGATCCTCGGCCGCTGCCTTTTGACCCCCGAGATCTACGACCTGCTGGACAAGACCGCTCCGGGTGCGGGCGGCGAGATCCAGCTGACCGACGCGATGGCGGTGCTCGCCCGCTCGGGCGGCATGATCGGGGTGGACTTCACCGGCAAGCGGTACGACATGGGCTCAAAGCTCGGGGTCATGCAGGCGCAGGTCGAGACCGCGCTGCGGCATCCCGAGATCGGCGAGGAGTTCCGGGCCTATCTGAAGGACCTCGCAAAGACGCTGTGATGTGAAATTTTTTCTGATTTTTTCTTGACTTTATTCGCCCGTTCAGGGTATAATAAAGTGCTGCGCAAAATGCGCGGCGATCCTTGCCCCGCAAGGGGCCATACGTCCAAAAGGAGGTGTACAGAATGAAGAAGTACGAAACCGTTATGGTTTTCTCCACCGCGATCACCGAGGAGGAGACCAAGGCTCTGGTTGAGAAGTTCACCAGCCTCATCGCAAAGCACGGTACTGTCGAATCTGTTGACGAGTGGGGCAAGCGCCGCCTGGCCTATCCCATCAACGACGAGAACGACGGTTACTATGTGCTGGTCAACTACAGCTGCGAGCCGGATTTCCCGGCCGAGCTGGACCGTGTGCTCAAGATCACCGACGGCGTTCTGCGGTCCCTGATCGTTGCAAAGGACGAGTAAGGAGGAATACACGGTATGCTGAATGTAGCAGCTTTGATGGGCCGCCTGACCGCGGACCCTGAACTTCGCAGAACTCCCAGCGGCGTTTCGGTCACCACCTTCACGGTGGCGGTCAACCGCAGCTATGTCAAGCAGGGCGGTGAGCGCCAGACCGACTTCATCGATGTCGTCGCGTGGCGCAGCACCGCGGAGTTTGTCAGTAAATATTTCCGCAAGGGCCAGATGATCGCCGTTCAGGGCAGCATCCAGACCCGCAGCTACGAGGACAAGCAGGGCAACAAGCGCAAGGCTGTCGAGATCTCGGCGGACAATGTTTATTTCGCGGATTCCAAGAGCTCCTCGCAGGGCGGCCAGTCCGCCGGCGGCTATACCGTACCCGACTACTCCGCCCCGGCAGCAGCGCCCGCCGCGCCCTCCTTCTCGCAGGGTTCGGCCGACGATTTTGCCGTGGTGTCCGACAACGAGGATCTGCCGTTTTGATCCACACTTTATAAGGAGGTAAGAACTTTGGAGAGAACCGAACGGCCTGAGAGAAGCGGCCGCCCCCAGAGAAGGGGCCGCAAGAAGGTTTGCAGTTTCTGTGTCGACCGGATCGACCAGATCGATTATAAGGATGTTGCGAAACTTCGCAAATACATTTCCGAGCGCGCCAAGATCATTCCCCGCCGTGTGACCGGCACCTGCGCTGAGCATCAGCGTCAGCTGACCGTCGCGATCAAGCGGGCCCGTCATCTGGCCCTGCTCCCCTATGTGAGCGACTAAGGCAAACCAAAACCCCCGGCTAAAGCCGGCGTGACGTAAGAAAACGACGGTTCTGCCGTAGAATTTTGGCGCATAAAGCACTCAGAGCGGGCCCTCAAGCCACCAAGGCTTGAGGGCCCGCTCTTCGCACTTTCTTCATCCAAAATTCTGGGGCAGAACTGCATGCACCGGGAAGAGGTCAATTTTGATGCGGATGCAAGG
>DXIA01000179.1 GCA_019113125.1 Candidatus Pygmaiobacter gallistercoris
CGGCCGGGCGATCGCCTCCTCGTCCTCCACCAGCAGTACCCGCATCGAATCCCCTCCCTCTCCTTGTTACCGGTATTATACCACGCGGGGATGGAAAATTCGGTGACGGCGCTGTCACAATCCGGCAGAAAAAAACCGGGCAGCGCAGCTGCCCGGGAAATAAAAATTTTTATTTGTGCTCGATCTCATCGATCGCGTCGATCACCGCGCCGCGGAAACCCCGCCGCTCGAGCGCCGCGACCCCGACGATGGTGGTGCCGCCCGGCGAGCAGACTGCGTCCTTCATCGCGCCGGGATGGGCGCCGGTCGCGAGCTGCAGCTTGCCGGTGCCGACCACCATCTGGCTTGCCAGCTGGTAGGCGAGGGCCCGGGGCAGCCCCTGCTTGACCGCGCCGTCGGCCAGCGCCTCGATGAAGATCGCCGCAAAGGCCGGACCGCAGCCGGCAAGGGTGCCGGCGATGCTCAGCTGGGCGGTCTCGACCGGCACGATCAGCGCCGTCTTGCCGAAAATTTCGCTGAAGAGCGCCCACTCGTCGTCGGTCAGCGAGTGGCGGCGCTCACAGGCGATGATCCCCTCCCCGACCGAGATCGGGGTGTTCGGGACGGTGCTCAGGTGGTGGGTGCCGGGGGCGAGGATCTCCTCGTAGGCGTCAAACGGCTTGCCCGCCGCGACCGAGACGAGAATCTTGCCGGCGAGCTGTTCCTTGACCGGCGCGAGCACCTCGGCGACGAGGTAGGGCTTGACCGCGACCACCACGAGATCACAGGCCGCGACCAGCTCGGCCGCGTCGCGGCAGGGGTGGATCCCCCGCGGCTCGGTGTTGCCCCGCAGCTTTTCCCAGTTCTTCGCGCAGGCATACAGCTGTCCCGGCTCGACCGCCTGCCGCAGCAGCAGCCCGGCGGCCATCGCCTGGGCCATGTTGCCAAAGCCGATGAATCCGATCTTCACATTCTTCGTGTCCAGCATCTGATCCGCTCTCCTTTTCGGGGCGGCGCCCCGGTCAGTTTCTGCTCCCATTCTACCACGCCGTCCCGCCGGGGGTCAATCTCCCCGCAGCCGCCGCCAGCAGAGCAGAAACCGGCCGAAGAGGACGAGACAAATCACCCCCAGCAGCCCGAAGAGCAGCCGGAGCACCGGCTCCCGCCCGGCGAAGAAGAAGTTCGGCAGCACCACGACAAAGAAGAGCAGCACCAGCGGCGGCAGCCGGTGGCGCAGCACCCGCAGCAGCATCGCCCGGCGGGAGGCGTCGTCGCAGAAGATCTCCTCCGGGTTCTCCCCCATCTCGGCGGCCGGCTTGCGAAAATAGCTGTACCCGACAAAGTCCTGCAGGTGCTCCCAGCCGCAGTCCGAAAAGAGCTGCAGATATCTCTCCCGGTCGGCCAGCCCCTCGGGGTTGTAGTCGAGCTGGTAGACGACATCCTCCGGTGTGCAGCGGGTGAAGTGGTAGATGCCGGGGAAGGTCACCCGCACAAACTTCCAGCCCTGCTGGTGCCGGCGGCGGAGGTAGTCCTCCTCCTCTTTCCAATCCGCGATGGAGAAATAACGAAATTCCGTTTTGGTGTTTTTCATCTCAAGTCGCCTCCTGCATGTTGCGGTAGAGC
The DNA here is from genome assembly GCA_019113125.1 of Candidatus Pygmaiobacter gallistercoris. GTDB lineage: Bacteria > Bacillota > Clostridia > Oscillospirales > Ruminococcaceae > Pygmaiobacter > Pygmaiobacter gallistercoris. The sequence goes on from DXIA01000179.1 coordinate 1,603, forward strand.
CGCGCAATTCGCCTTTTCTCGAGTGCCAGCAGCTCCTCCCCCAGTTCAGTGATTCGGTAAATCCGCCGTTTTTCCTCCTCCCGGACCAGCGCGATCAACCCGTCCTTCTCCATCTTGGAGAGGCTGCCGTAGATGGTGCCGGGACTCAACCGGATCTCGCCGCCGGTCATCCGGTCGGTCTGCTGCAGAATCCCGTACCCGTGGTTCTCCCGACGCAGACAGAGCAGAATGTAAAAGGCGGTCTCGGTCATCGGGACATAGACCTTTTTCAGATGTGGGTCGAGCAATGCCACTGCGCCCCCTTTCCTCAATTTCACCGCGATATATCGCAGTGCTATATTATGGTTTGAGTATAGCACTGCGATATATTCTTGTCAAGGAGGGGCAGAGAATTTTACAAATTTACAAAAATAAAAAAGCCCCCGCCCGCAAAACAGACGAAGGGACAAAAAACGGGCGCCCCCCGCCGGAGATCCCGGTGAGGGCGCCCAATTTTTAGGGAGCGATCATTCGGCTAAGAGGCTCTTATTTGTAGAGGGTCTCCAGCTTCTTGAGGTACTCGTAACGGTCGGCAGACTTCTCGACCGCCTTCTCGAACAGGACACTGGCCCGCTCGGGGAAGGCCATCTGCAGCCGGGCGTAGCGGTTCTCGGACTTGATGAAGTCGAGGTAGCTCTCGGTCGGCGCCTTGGAGTCGATGGTGAAGGCGGGCTTGCCCTCGGCCTTCATCCGCGGATCGAAACGATACAGGTGCCAGTAACCGGCCGCGACGGCGCGCTTCATCTCGAGCTGGCAGTTGCCCATGCCGCCCTTGATGCCGTGCATCTCGCAGGGAGCATAGCCGATGATGAGGGAGGGTCCGTGATAGCTCTCGGCCTCCTTGATGGCCTTGACGGTCTGGTTGTAGTCGGCGCCCATCGCGATGTGCGCGACATAGACATAGCCATAGGACATCGCGATCTGGGCGAGGTCCTTCTTGCCGATCGCCTTGCCGGCAGCAGCGAACTGCGCGACCTGGCCGATCTGGCTGGCCTTGGACGCCTGTCCGCCGGTGTTGGAGTAAACCTCGGTGTCGAAGACCATGACGTTGACATCCTCACCGGAGGCCAGCACATGATCCAGACCGCCGAAACCGATGTCGTAGGCCCAGCCGTCGCCGCCGAAGATCCAGATGGACTTCTTGGAGAGGTACTCCTTCTCGGCGAGGATCTCGCGGCCCAGCGTGCAGGCAGCGCAGGTGCAGCCCTCGACAACCGACTCGTTCAGCTCGGCGACATACTTCTTGGTGGCGTCGGCATTCGCGTCGCCGTCATCCATGGTATCCAGCCAGGTCTGCGCGGCGGCCTTCAGGTCGGCGTCGCAGTAGTCGATCGCGATCAGCTCGCGGGTCTTGCGGGCGAGGGCGTCGCGGATGTACTTCTGGCCGAGCTCGAGGCCGAGGCCGTGCTCCGCGTTGTCCTCAAACAGGCTGTTGGCCCAGGTCACGCCGTAGCCGGAATCCCGGTTGACGGTGTAGGGGCTGGTCGCGCCGGTGCCGCCCCAGATGGAGGAGCAACCGGTCGCGTTGGAGACATACATCCGCTCGCCGAACAGCTGGGTGATCAGCTTGGCATAGCTGGTCTCCGCGCAGCCCGCGCAGGCGCCGGAGAACTCAAGCAGCGGCTGCTCGAACTGGCTGCCCTTGACCGAATCCTTCTTGAAGATGGTCTCCTTCTTGGTGACCTTCGCAACAGCGTAGTCGAAGGAATCCTGCTCGGCCAGCTGGCTCTCCTGCGGGACCATCTTGATGGCCTTGCCGGGAGCCGGGCAGATGTTGACGCAGGAACCGCAGCCCATGCAGTCCAGCGGAGAGACGGTCATCGCGAACTTGTAAGCCTCGAGGCCCTTGCCCTTCGCGTCGGCCAGTTTCATGGTCGCGGGAGCTGCCTTGACCTCGGCCTCGTCCAGCAGGAACGGGCGGATGGTCGCATGCGGGCAGACGAAGGAGCACTGGTTGCACTGGATGCACTTTGCGGGATCCCACTCGGGGACGGTGACCGCGACGCCGCGCTTCTCGTAGGCGGAAGCGCCCTGCTCGTAGGTGCCGTCGGCGTGGTCGACGAAGGCGGAAACCGGCAGGCTGTCGCCGTTCATCATGTCGACCGGCTCGAGGATCTCCTTGACCTGCTTGACCAGCGCCTCACGGCCGGTCAGCGCCTTGGCCTCGGTGTCGTCCACCGCGTCGGCCCAGCTGGCGGGAACATCGATCTTGACGTAGGCGGTGGCGCCGGCGTCGATCGCCTTGTCAATCGCGTTGACGGTGTACAGCTGGATGTTGTTCTTGGCGATGTACCGCTTGGCCTCGGCGGTCAGGTGGTGCTCCAGCTCCTCCGGGGTCCACTGGCAGTTGATCAGGAAGGTGCCGCCCGGCTTGACGTCGTTGACCATCTTGAAGCCCTTGACCACATAGGAAGGATTGTGGCAGGCGACGAAGTCGGCCTTGTTGATGTAGTAGCTGGACTTGATGGGCTTATCGCCGAACCGCAGGTGGCTGATGGTCACGCCGCCGGTCTTCTTGGAGTCGTACTGGAAATAAGCCTGGATGTACTTGTCGGTGTGGTCGCCGATGATCTTGATCGAGTTCTTGTTCGCGCCGACGGTGCCGTCGCCGCCCAGGCCCCAGAACTTGCAGCTGATGGTGCCGGCGGGGGTGGTGTCGGGCGCGGGCTTCTCCTCGAGGGAGTGGCCGGTGACGTCATCGACAATGCCGATGGTGAAGTTGTCCTTGGGCTTGTCCGCGTTGAGGTTCTCATACACGGCGAAGACGCTCGAGGGCGGGGTGTCCTTGGAACCCAGACCATACCGGCCGCCGACGACAACCGGGATCGAGACGCCGCAGCGGGCCAGCGAGGTGACGACATCGAGGTAGAGGGGCTCGCCCAGCGCGCCCGGCTCCTTGGTGCGGTCGAGCACCGCGATCTTCTTGGTGGTCTTGGGCAGGGTGGCGACCAGCTTCTCGGCGACGAACGGGCGATACAGACGGACCTTGACCAGACCGACCTTCTCGCCGGCGGCCATCATGTAGTCGATGACCTCCTCGGCGACGTCGCAGATCGAGCCCATCGCGATGATGACCCGCTCGGCGTCGGGAGCGCCGTAGTAGTTGAACAGATCGTAGTCGGTGCCCAGCTTCTCGTTGACCTTGCCCATGTACTCCTCGACAATCGCGGGCAGCGCGTCGTAGTACTTGTTGGCGGCCTCACGGTGCTGGAAGAAGATGTCGCCGTTCTCGTGGCTGCCGCGCATGACCGGCCGCTCGGGGTTGAGCGCCCGCTTGCGGAAGGCGTTGATCGCGTCCATGTCGACCATTTCCTTCAGGTCGTCATAGTCCCAGACCTCGATCTTCTGGATCTCGTGGCTGGTGCGGAAACCGTCGAAGAAGTTGATGAAGGGGACCCGGCCCTTGATGGTGGCCAGATGCGCAACGGCGGCAAGGTCCATGACCTCCTGCGGGTTGCTCTCGGCCAGCATCGCAAAACCGGTCTGACGGCAGGCGTAGACGTCGCTGTGATCGCCGAAGATGTTCAGCGCGTGGGTCGCCACGGTACGGGCGGACACGTGGAACACGCAGGGCAGCAGCTCGCCGGCGATCTTGTACATGTTCGGGATCATCAGCAGCAGGCCCTGAGAAGCGGTGTAGGTGGTGGTCAGCGCACCGGCCGCCAGAGAACCGTGCACCGTGCCGGCCGCGCCGGCCTCACTCTGCATCTCCATGACCTTGACTTCGCTGCCGAAGATGTTCTTCCGGTGCGCGGCGGACCACTGGTCCACCTGGTCGGCCATCGGGCTGGACGGAGTGATGGGGTAGATGCTGGCAACTTCCGTAAACGCGTAGCTAACGTGCGCGGCGGCGGTGTTGCCATCCATACTCTTTTTAGCTCTTGCCATTTTTTTAGTTCCTCCCTAAAAAATTGATAGCGTGAAAAGAAACCGCTCTCGCAATCTTTATTTTAGCAAATCCAACCTGATAAGTAAATAACAAAACCTGCTTTTTCTGCCGATTTTAACAGGAAAAAACGACCGGACTGCACAAAATCTGATCCCCCGGGAAAAAACCGCCGCCGGGCCGCCGGTCCGGTTTGACAGCGCCACCCAAATACTATACAATTTTAGGCAAAAAGGCGCGCTGCGCCGACAGAAAAGGAGAACTGTCCGCATGGACCCCGATGGCCGAAGTCTTGTTTTATCCATTTTGTTTCTGATTGCCGCGCTGCTCTGCGCCCGGGCGCAGGGGGTGCTGTCCGACCCCGGCAGGGAGGAGGACGAGGCCGAGATGCTCGGCCTTAGCGCCTCGGCTGCCGCCGGGGCGGCGGCGGGGGCGCTCTTTCTCGCGGCGGCGGTCTTCTGTGCCGCCGGCTGGCTGCGCCGCTGGCCGGCTGCGGCCCTCATCGCCGCGCTGCTGGGCCCGGTGCTCGGGCTGCTCGCCTTCTCGCTGGGGGCGGCGGCCAAAAAGAAGGACCGCCCCCGGGGCCGGCTCGCCGCCTTTGCCGCGCTGCTGGGCCGGGCTCTGCTTCTGCCCGCCCGCGGGGTGCTGCGGGCGGCGGGGCTCTCGGCCCGCAGCGCACCGACCGAGGAGGATGTCCTCTCGCTGGTCGAGGACGTCGAGGAGGGCGACCTGATCGACGAGAGCCAGCGGGAGATGATCAGCGGGGTGTTTGAGCTGGACGACATCGAGGCGGGCGAGATCATGACCCACCGCACCGAGGTCGAGGCGGTGGAGGACGAGGACACGGTGGCCGAGGTGCTGCCGCTGGCCCGCGAGAAGGGGTTCTCAAGGCTGCCGGTCTACCACAAGAGCCTCGACGAGATCGTCGGCATCCTGCATGTCAAGGATCTGCTCGGGCTGATCGAGGATCCGGCGGGGTCGAACCTGCCGATCCGGCAGTTTGTCCGGCCGGCGATGTTTGTGCCCGAGGGCTGCCGCGCCCGGGAGCTGCTGGTCGAGTTTCGGGCGAAGAAGACCCAGATCGCCGTCGTGGTGGACGAGTATGGCGGCACCGCCGGCATCGTGACGATGGAGGACGTCCTCGAGGAGATTGTCGGCAACATCGAGGATGAGTTTGACAACGAGGAACAGCAGATCCGCCCGGCCGAGGGGGGCTGTGTCGCCGCCGGGGCGGCGGACCTCGAGGAGATCTTCGACTGGTTCGGTCTCGAGATGCCAAAGCAGACCGACGATGAGGACTTCGACTCGGTGGGCGGGCTGATCACCAGCCGGCTGGGCCGGATCCCCCGGGAGGGAGAGGAGGTCCAGATCCGGTACGGCGGGCTGATCTTCCGGGTGCTGCAGGTCGGCGAGCGGCGGGTCGAGAAGGTCTTCTGCCGGCGGGAGGAACCCCAGACGGCACAGGCGACCGAGTGAAGGAGGCAGCGGTATGGCAGAACAGACGCATCGGGAGACGATGCTGGAACGCAAAAGCGTGTTTGAGGGACGGGTCATCCATGTGACCCTCGATACGGTGCGGCTCGAAAACGGAAAAACCGCCCAGCGGGAGATCGTCCGCCACCACGGGGGCGCCTGCGTCGCGGCGCTGACCGAGGACGATCAGCTCTGTTTTGTGCGGCAGTTTCGGTATGCGTATGAAAAGGAGCTGCTTGAGCTGCCCGCCGGCAAGCTGGAGCAGGGCGAGGACCCGTTTGTCGCGGCAAAGCGGGAGCTCGGCGAGGAGATGGGGGTCACCGCCGACGAATATCTCCCGCTCGGGGTC
>DXIA01000180.1 GCA_019113125.1 Candidatus Pygmaiobacter gallistercoris
CTGGTTTTTGAGCCCGCGCACAAAATCCAGCAGCTTTTGAATCATCCCCCGGTCCTGCTTCACCGCCTGCGTGATCCGCGCCGGATCCTTCACGATCTCCTCGGCCAGTTTCAAGCTGATCTCCTCAGCCAGCGCCGCCTCGTTCAGGCTGCCGTCCTCTGCCTGCATCGAGCGCAGCCCTTGGCTGTTCTCACTCAAATAGGCGTCCGCCACCCCGCGGGCAATCGCCTCCATCTCCGGGCTGCTGTCCGCCAGCCGCAGCATCGCCTGTTCAAAGCTTGCCCATTGCTGCGGATTGCCACTCTTCATCGTGTGCCCGACCTCATGTACCGCGGTATTGAACGCATAATCCGGGTTTGCCAGATTGATTGTGATCCTCTCCCCGTCCACGCTGCCGCCCACCGGACTGTCCGGCTCAAAGACATATTCCAGCTGCCGGCCGCTGCGCCGCGCCATCTGCTCGGTGTATCCCAGCAGCTCCTCGCTCGCCGTGCCGGTCTCAACCGCTCTCTGCCGTGCCTGACTGCTTGTCTCGCTCTGAACCGAAGTTCGGCCGGCCAGTTCTTCTCCTGCGATCGGCAGCGGGATGGGCGTATTGAATATTTCTTCCTGTTGTGGTATATTATTATTAGAAACAGGGGGGGAGAACCTTTCGGGGACGGTCGGTGCTGGACCGGCGTCGGTTTCCGAATAGGCTGTGCGCACAGCTGACAAGGTTTGCCCTCTCTGTTCGTTTGGAGCTGTGTTCTGTTTGTGCGGCCCGGTACTGGACCGGGTTTCTCCACTTACAGGGTGCAGCTCCAAATTATTTATCACCCGATGTGTTCTGTATTTGTTGGTTCCAGGTATTACCTCCACATCGAAACTCACCGTGTAGGGCGTTCCGTTGATCTCCATCTGGGTCTCAAAGTAATCATACCTGGTCACATCCTTGACATGTCCCCCGTGCGGGACATACTCGCCGCTGCCCAGATATTCCGCATTTTTTACAACATCATCAATTACTTCGAATACAGTCATCTTTTCTGCGCTCAGGTTTTTATCGCTGATAACCTTATCGATCACTTTTTTGCTTAGTGTTACACGATATGGTTCCCCCGCATATTCAAGATTGTTTACGGCTACGGTTCGTCCATTGAAAAGATTTCCCACAGCCTCGCGATAAATCCGCTTGAGGCTGCTTTTTATTTTTTCTCCCCCGCTTTCTTCTCTTGCCTGTTCAATTCTCGCCTGCGCCGTTTTCAACACAGAATCCTCCACCGAAACTGTCTCATACTGCGTGTTGGCTCTGATTTGAGGTTTTGTTCCTTGATACGGTCTTTGAATAACCGTATTTCTCCCGGCTCTTACCGGTTCCCCGGCTTGCGTGTTTTGTCCTTTTTGCATACCGGCCAGTTCTTCCCCCGCCACCGGCAGAGGGATCGTCCCCTGCACCGTCTCCGTGTCCTGCTGCGCCGCCTGCAGCGGCGATGCAAGACCATCCCGGTATTGCTGCATCTGCATCCGGTACCATTCCTCGCTGCCCAGCTGATCGGGCGTGGCCTGTGCGTTATACTGATCCGTCGCCAGCTGCCGCATCCCGGCCCGGGTCGAGGGGCTTGCATTTTCCAGCGCGCGGTCCATCGCCCTCCGCCATTCCTGCGTTCCCGGCTCATACAGGTCGTTTATCAGATTCTCGTAGTTCTGCGCCTGCCGCACCGTAACCGATTCCCCGCTTTGCAGCGCCTGCTCGGTGTTCACATTTCCGATGATGCCTGGGATCTCCCCAACATTCATCACCCCGGAAGTCAGCGAACCCAGCAGAAGACTCGCCAATGCGTCCGGCTGGGTTTCAACAAAGGTCTGCCATGCCCCGCGGTCATCCTCCTTGTAGAGTTTTTCAAGATACGCTCCAACAACCTCGCTGATATACTCCTCTACGCCTTCGCCAAGGACATCCACGACCTTCATGACCACCTGCTGCGTCGCCGGGGATGCAGATGCTCTCTTCAGCATCCACTTGACCGCATTATCCGTTCCCCCGACTCCGAGCCCGGGAATGCCTCCCGAGATCTTCTCGGTCGCCACCTCGGTCGCACCGCTGAGCAGACCATAGATATACGCGGTCGTATCGTCCGCGCCCTCGCTTTTGGCCTCCTCGGCGGCATTGCCCGCGGCCGAGGCGAACATGACTGCCATACCGCCGCCACCGGTGAGCGCATTGACTCCGATGCTCGGCAGCATCCCGCCGATCGCACCGCCGACCTCTCCAGCGATCTTTACCCCACCGGCCGGATTATTGTACCGGCTGTCCACCAGCACAGCCTGTTCCCTCAGCGTGTCCGATTTCAGCGCATCAAGCGCCGACATTTTCTCCTCCAGCGGATCCTCAAAATCCTCATTAAATCCGCTTTGCGATAAGCCTTGATTGATGATCCGGCTCATCTCCGCGCTGCCCTCTGCGCTGCCAATGTCAAGCCCCGCATTCAGCGCTTGCTGCAGCTGCTCCTCGGTTTTGGCAAATTCTCCGGCATCCCGGATCCAGACCGGGATCTTCTGCGCGGTGTCCACGAGGAAATTCTTCATCCCCTCAAGGCTGCTGCCAAGACCCGCCGCGGTCTTTTCGACGATATACCCCAACGCCGACCCCTTTGCCTTTTTTTGCAGCGCCTGCAGCTGCTCCGCCGTGCTCCTGCTCTCATCCAGCCCCTGATCTCGATAGGATTGGATCAATTCCATCGCGCGAGCCTTATCGCTGTCGGTCAGGGTGTAGTTCGGGTCAAGATACAACTCTAGCTGCTGCTGTTCCGGCAGCTGGCTGATTGCCGTTGTGGCCTCTTCCTCCTCTTGTTTTCTGGCCGCTGCCAGAATTTCATTCGTCTGCCGCTGCGCTTTGGCTTGCTGCTGGATCCTCTGTGCAGTCTCCCGGTCGTATCCGCTGCCGAGGCTCTCAATATTCGCAACCTGCGCATACTCCTCTTTTGCCTGCGCGGTCGTATTGTCCCACGCGGTCGGATCTAGCGCGCCGAAGGCGGAAAGGCCGGCGTTCGGATCCCGCATCAGGTCCTGCAATTCCCGGCTCGGCTCACTCTTTTCTTCTTCCTCGGCTACCGGCAGAGGGGGCGGGTTGGAAGAGACGGCAGGAGTCTCCTGCTCCTGCCGCTTTTCCTCTCGCTGTTTTTCCTGCCGTTCCTCTTCAAGCTCCCGCTCGCGGATCCGCTCCTCCAGACTTCTGCTGTCTCCGGATCTGCCCGTGCCCTCAAATACCCATCCTCTTTTGCCCTTCCCCTGTTCTTTCTTCTGATCTTCCTGATCTTCGCCGAAAACCCATGCCATTGTCTCTTTTCTCCTTTCAGGTCAGCCGCTGGATAATCGCCGCATCTTCGAGCAGGTCATTGTAGAGTTCTTGTCCGTAGGATCGCACGATCGCGCTCTTGTTGTTGATCACATCCTGCTTTGTCATCTCACCACTGTACACCTTCTGCAGGTTGGTCAGGTAGTCCTGCGCCGTGGTATCAATTCCGCTGCTGTATCCGGTCGCCGCCGATGCGATCTCCGCCAGCTGTTGCGCTCTGGCCTGCTCAAGACTGGCCATCGCGCTGGTATAACTGTTGTCATAGTTCAGCAGTCGCTCCAGACTGGCCGCCGCCAGATCCTGCATCCGGTTCTGATAATCGCTCTCATACTGTGCCTTCAGGTCGTTGAGCCGCTGCAGATCTTCCGCCTTTCCCTGGGACAGATTCAGCGCCAGTTCCCCCAGCTGATCGTTCCGTTGCTCGTCCAGCGTCCCCCTCTGGCCGCCATATTCGTTGGCGAGACCGAGCAGCGTGCTCTCCGCAGCGCCGCCGCTCCTGCCGAGCGCCGCGAGCTGCTGACCGAGGTTTCTTTTTTGCAGCTGGTTATTGATATACGCCTGCTGCATCGCACGCTCGGTATCGCTATTCACTGCGCCGACATTCTTATCATAAGACTCTTGCCGCGCGGCAATCGAGGCATCATAGTTTTCCTGCGCCGCACCGACTAACGCGTCTCTTCCGGCAAGTGCTGCCGCCTCCTGTTTTTTTCTTGCCGTTTCCTCCGCCGCCTTTTGTCGCTCGTACTGCTGCTGCAGCAGTTGTGCCTGTCTTTCATAAGCCGCTTGCTGTGCAGCCCGCTGTGCCGCCTGCTGCTGTGCATAAGCTGCCTGTTGCTTTGCATACTCAGCCTGCTGTTTCGCCGCAGTCTCTGCCGCCGCCTGTTCTGCCTGCTTGACATCATAATTTACCTTGTCTTTACTTGTCATCCAGCCCTGTCCAGAAAGATTGCCATAAAGCTGTTTGTATGCATTCATATCCTTGCTTGCCTCTTCGGGCGTTGGTGCTCTCCACTTTCCATTTTCATATGGCATAATTTCCCCTCCTTAAAAAACAGCCCGCCCTTAGCCGGACGGGCTGTTTTTCTTTTATTTCTCGAGATTTTCTTTTTTGTAGTTCGCGCTGCTGATGCCGAGCAGCACCCCGAGGAAGGTGTCGGCGGCAGTGATCGTCCCGACCACCTGCTCGGAGTAGGGCAGCCCCCAGGTCGCGGCGAGCGCGAAGTAGAGGGTGCCGAGGGCCGGCAGAAAGACCTGCGCGGTCCATTTCAGGATGTCATACAGTCTGTTGCTCAC
>DXIA01000181.1 GCA_019113125.1 Candidatus Pygmaiobacter gallistercoris
CCCCTCGAATCCCGCGCTGACCCCCGACGAGGTGGACAAGAGCATCAGCGGGGACACCGCGAAACTCTACCGGCTGATCTGGAACCGGTTCACCGCGAGCCAGATGGCGGACGCCGTCCACGCGACGATGAACGTCGAGATCGCCGCCGGGGATTATCTCTTCAAGGCGAGCGGCTATACCGTCACCTTCGACGGGTTCACCGCGCTCTACGAGGAGGTCGCCGACGAGAAGGAGAAGAAGGAGACCGCGCTGCCCCCGCTGGAGGAGGGCATGACGCTGACGCTGCGGGACCTTGCCGCCGAGCAGAAGTTCACCCAGCCGCCGGCGCTTTACACCGAGGCCTCTCTCATCAAGGCGCTGGAGGAGAACGGCATCGGCCGCCCCTCCACCTATGCGCCGATCATCACCACCATCATCGACCGCGGCTATGTCGAGCGGGACGGCAAGAAACTCAAGCCCACCCCGCTGGGACTGACGGTCAACGGACTGATGATGGATGAGTTCGGCAAGATCGTGGATGTCAAGTTCTCGGCCCAGATGGAGAAGAACCTCGACAAGGTCGAGGCCGGCAAGGCCGACTGGGTCAAGACGGTGGACGCCTTCTACACCGACTTTGACAAGATGCTCAAGAAGGCGGAACAGGACCTCGAGGGAAAGAAGATCAAGGTTCCCGACGAGGAGACCGACGAGATCTGTGAGCTCTGCGGCCGCAAGATGGTCATCAAGACCGGGCGCTACGGCAAATTTTTGGCCTGTCCCGGATTCCCCGAGTGCAAGAACACCCGCCGTCTGGTGCAGGCGGCCCCCGGCGAGTGCCCGTTGTGCGGCAGCAGAATCCTGGTGCGCAAGACCAAAAAGGGACGGGTCTACTACGGCTGTGAGAAGAACCCGACCTGCGGTTTCATGAGCTGGGATGAGCCCAGCGAGGAGAAGTGCCCGAACTGCGGTAAAACCCTCTTCAAACATGGCGGCAAAAACGGTGAGCTGATCTGCCTGACCGAGGGCTGCGGCTACCGTCGGCCGCTGAAGGGTTGAGCGGGCAGGTGCGGATCATCGGCGCGGGGCTGGCGGGCTGTGAGGCGGCTCTGCTGCTGGCCGACGCCGGGGTGCCGGTGATCCTGTATGAACAAAAACCCCAGCATTTTTCCCCTGCCCACAAAAAGGAGGGATTCGCCGAGCTGGTCTGCTCGAATTCCCTCAAGGCGGACCGGTTGGATTCCGCCAGCGGGCTGCTGAAGGCCGAGATGCGGCTGCTCGGCAGTCACCTGCTGGACGCCGCAGAGACCGCCCGGGTGGCGGCGGGCGGCGCGCTCGCGGTGGACCGGGACGTCTTCAGCGAGACGGTCACCCGAATGGTGGAAAGCCATCCGAAGATCGAGGTGCGGCGGGAGGAGATCACCGATCTCTCGCTGGCGCAGCAGGGCATTCTGCTGGTTGCCACCGGCCCGCTGACCGAGGGCGGGCTCGCCGCCGCGATCGCCGAAAAGACCGGGCAGAACAGCCTGTCCTTCTTCGACGCGGCGGCGCCGATCGTCACCGCAGAGAGCATCGACCGCAGCAAGGTCTTTGCGGCCTCCCGATACGGCCGGGGCAGCGACGACTACCTCAACTGCCCGTTTGACAAGGCGGGCTACGAGGCGTTCTACGAGGCGCTGGTCGGCGCCGAGCGGGCGACGCTGCACGATGCGGACAAGGTCAAGGTCTACGAGGGATGCATGCCGGTTGAGATCATGGCCCGCCGGGGAGCTGATACGCTGCGATACGGGCCGCTGCGCCCGGTCGGATTGATCAACCCCGCCACCGGGCATCGCCCCTGGGCAAATGTCCAGCTGCGCAGCGAGGACAAGGAGAACAGCCGGTACAACCTGGTCGGTTTTCAGACCAATCTCAAATTCGGCGAGCAGAAACGGGTCTTCTCGATGATCCCCGGCCTCGAGCAGGCCGAGTTTGTCCGGTATGGCGTCATGCATCGCAACAGCTTTCTCAACAGCCCGGTGGTGTTGGCGGAGGACCTCTCGCTGCGGTGTGACCGGCAGATCTTCTTTGCCGGACAGATCACCGGAGTCGAGGGGTATATGGAGAGCGCGGCCTGCGGGCTGATCGCGGCGCACCAGATTCTGCGCCGCCTTGCGGGCAAACCGCCGCTTGCGCTGCCGGCTGAGACGATGTGCGGCGCGCTGATGGCACACCTCGCAAATGAGAACGAGGATTTTCAGCCGATGGGCAGCAACATGGGACTGCTGCCCCCGCTGCCCGAGCGGGTGCGGGACAAGCGGCTGCGGTATGAACAGATCGCGCTGCGGGCGGTCGCGGCGATGAAGGAATTTCTGCGCGCCGAGGGGATTGCGCAGACGGCAAGGGAGGAAGAAAGATGAAGATCATTCTGGACGCGATGGGTGGGGACAACGCCCCGAAGGAGATCCTGCGCGGCGCCGCTGCGGCGGTGAAGGAACTCGGGGTTGAGATCATCGCGGTGGGCGATCCGGCCCAAATCGCTGCCTGTGCCGAGGAGGACGGCATTGATATGACCGGCATCCGGGTCGAGGCGGCGAGCGAGACCATCGAGATGTGCGATGACCCCACCTGGGCGATCCGGCACAAGAAGGACTCTTCGATGGTGGTCGCGCTGCGGCTGCTCGCGGCGGGTGAAGGGGATGCGCTGGTCAGCGCCGGTTCCACCGGCGCGCTGCTCACCGGCGCGACCCTGATCGCGAAACGTCTGCCGGGGGTCAAGCGGGCGGCGATCGGCACCGTCATTCCCGGTCAGAAACAGCCCTATCTGCTGCTGGATTCCGGTGCGAATGTCGAGTGCCCGGCCGAGATGCTCAACTGTTTCGCGGTGATGGGCAGCGTTTACATGGAAAAGGTGATGGGTCGCACTGCGCCGAAGGTCGCGTTGGTCAACAACGGCGCCGAGGAGACCAAGGGCACCCCGGCCTATGTTGAGGCGCACCGGCTGATGAAGGAGAACGGCGCGATCCGGTTTATCGGCAACGTCGAGCCGCGGGACGTTCCCACCGGCGAGGCGGACGTGGTGGTCTGCGACGGTTTTACCGGCAACGTGATCCTCAAGCTCACCGAGGGGCTGGCGAAGTTCTTCACCGGAGAGCTGAAGAAGATCTTCAAGCGCAACGCCGCGACGATGCTGGCCGCACTGATGGTCAAGAGCGGCGTGCAGGAGTTTAAGGCGAAACTCGACGCGGACGAGTACGGCGGCGCACCGCTGCTGGGCATCAGCAAGGTGGTGATCAAGGCGCACGGCTCCTCCGGCGCGAAGGCGATCAAAAACGCGGTCCGGCAGGCGGTGACCTGCTGTGAGAACGGCATGGTGGACACCATCCGGGAAAATATTTCGCGCTGAGCGCGGCAGGCAGGGGCATACCCCGGAAAGGGAATCTTGACATGGAAGAAAATCTGCAGGGGCTCGAGCGGGTGCTGGGTCATCGGTTTGAGAACATCCGGTATCTTTTGACCGCGGTGACCCACTCGAGCTTTGCCAACGAACAGCGGCGGGAGACCGAGTACAACGAGCGACTCGAGTTTTTGGGTGACTCGGTGCTCTCGATCGTGGTCAGCGAATACCTCTTCACCTCGCCCAAGCATCTGCCGGAGGGGGAACTGACCCGGGTGCGGGCGGCGCTGGTCTGTGAGAACAGCTGCTATGAATTTGCAAAGAAGATCGGCCTCGGGCAGTATCTGCGGCTGGGCCGCGGCGAGGAGAACAGCGGCGGACGCACCCGGGTATCGCTGCTCGCAGATGCCTTTGAGGCGGTGCTCGGCGCACTGTACCTTGACGGCGGGCTCGAGGTCGCCCGCAGCTTTCTGCTGCCGCTGGTAAAGGCGGAGCAGGCGGTGCCGGAGGACTACAAGACCCGCCTGCAGGAGATCGTGCAGCAGAACCCCGAGGAGCGGCTGCGGTATGTCGTCACCGGTGAGTCCGGTCCCGATCACAACAAGCGGTTTACCGTTGAGGTGCGGCTCAACTCGAACGTCATCGGCAAGGGCGAGGGCCACAGCAAGAAGGCTGCCGAGCAGCAGGCCGCCCGGGAGGCACTGCGGCTGTTCGGGGACACCACCGAGGATATCCCGCTGTGAGCGGGCGGCACAACCTGCCGTTTTTCATCCCGCATGTGGGATGTCCTCACCGTTGCAGTTTCTGCGACCAGAAGGCCATCTCGGGCGCGCACCGCGCTCCGCTGCCGGGGGAGGTCGCCGAAAGATGCGATGCACTGCTGCCCGCGCCGGGCGCGGGGGAGCAGTTTGAGATCGCCTTTTTCGGGGGCAGCTTTACCGCGATTGACCGCCGGCAGATGACGGCATTGCTCGAGGCGGCGTTCCCGTTTGTCGCGGCGGGTCGGGCCGCCGGGATCCGGGTTTCCACCCGTCCCGACGCGATCGACGGCGAGATCCTCGCGCTGCTGGCAGGGTATCGGGTGCGGGCGATCGAGCTCGGGGCCCAGAGCATGGACGACCGGGTCCTCGCGCTGAACGGGAGAGGCCACACCGCACAGCAGACCTGTGCGGCGGCGGAACTGATCCGGACGGCCGGTTTTTCGCTCGGCCTTCAGATGATGGTCGGGCTGCCGGGGGAGGTGGATCCGGTGCGGGCTGCGGCGGAGAACGCCGCGGCGCTCGCGGCGCTGCATCCCGAGACGATCCGAATCTATCCGACGCTGGTGCTCAAAAACACCCCGCTCGAGGACGCGGTGCGCCGGGGGGCTTATCTGCCGCTGACGGTGGAACAGGCGGTGCGGGCGACCGCGCCGCTGCTCGAATTCTTTGAGGAGAAGGGGATCCGGGTGATCCGGGTCGGGCTGCAGGACGATGATGCGCTGCGGAACAGTCGGGTCGCCGGTCCCTACCATCCTGCTTTTCGTCAGCTCTGTGAGAGCTGGCTGCTGCGGGAGCGGATCACGAGGGCGCTTGCCGGGCGGCAGCCGGGCGGCTACCGGGTCCTCGTCGCGCCGGGCAGGGTGAGTGACGCTGTGGGTCAGCGGCGGGAGACGCTGCGGGCGCTTGCACAGCAGGGATATCGTCTGACCGTCACAGCCGATCCGGCTCTGACCGGGCGACAGGTCCGGGTTATAACCAACGCATGAGGAGTAGTGAGGGAACAACGTGTTTTTAAAGGCGCTTGAGATCCAGGGGTTCAAATCCTTTCCCGACCGCACCAAGATCACCTTTGAGGGTGGAATCACGGCGGTGGTTGGGCCCAACGGCAGCGGCAAGAGCAACATTTCGGACGCGATCCGCTGGGTGCTGGGAGAGACTTCCTCCAAGCAGCTGCGGGGCGCGGGCAAGATGGAGGACGTCATCTTCGGCGGCACCCAGACCCGCAGCCCGATGGGATTTGCGGCGGTCTCGCTGTATATCGATAACACAGAGCATCGGCTGGACATCGAGAAGGACGAGGTGGTTATCACCCGGCGGTACTACCGCAGTGGGGAGAGCGAATACGGCATCAATGGCCAGAATGTCCGGCTCAAGGATATCTATGAACTGTTTCTCGACACCGGCATCGGCAGGGACGGCTACTCGATCATCGGGCAGGGGAGAATCGCCGAGATTGTCGGCGCAAAGTCGGCCGAGCGGCGGGAGATTTTTGAGGAGGCCTCCGGCATTGCCAAGTATCGCTACCGCAAGAACGAGGCGGAGCGGCGGCTCGTCGCGGCGGAGGACAATCTCGTCCGGCTGCGGGACATCCTCGATGAGCTGACCGCTCGGGTCGGACCGCTCGAGAAGGAGAGCGAGAAGGCAAAGAAATTCCTCGAACTGTCCGAGCAGAAGAAGTCGCTCGAGGTCACCCTCTGGGCAGACACGCTGCGCCGCGCGAAGGATCAGGTGCGCAAGGCGCAGCGAGAGCGGGAGATCGCCCAGAGCGACTATGACCGCGCCACCGCCGAGATCGAGGGGGTGGATGCCGAGACCGAGAGCGTCCGGGCCGAGATTGAGCAGCTGATCATCGACATTGAGCGGTACAATGGGGAAATTCGTTCGATCACCGAGGAGATTGCCGGGGCAGATGCGTCGGTCGCGGTGCTGGAGAACGACATCTCCCACAGCCGGGACTCAATCGCCGAGCTCGCCCGACAGATCGATGCCGCGGGGGAGGACGATGCCGCGGCGTTGAAACAGATCGAGCAGCACAGAAAGAAGATCGCGGAAGGAGAGGAGCGAATCCGCGCCGAGGAGGCACGGATCACCGAGCTCTCGGAGTTGCTCGAACAGCTCTCGGTCAGCGCACAGGCCACCGGTGAGCGACGGGGGATCCTGACCGAGCGTCTGGCAGGTCTGACCACCCGGATCACCGATCTCAAGGTCGCGGCGGCGGGGGCCGACAGCACCGTCGAGAGCGGGCGGTCCCGCCTCTCGGCGCTGGAGGATGAGGTGCTTGCGGGGGAGGAGGCGCTGACCCGGCTGCGGCAGGAACAGGCGGAGAACGCCGACTACCTCGCGCACTGCACCGCCGAGCTGACCCGACTTGGCAACATCAAAGAGGGACTTTCCCTCAAGCTCGCCGGCCGTCAGAAGGCACTGGATGCAGCGGCGGAGGAAGCACGGACCGCCCAGAGCCAGTGTGAGGCGGCACTTGAGCGGATCCGGATTCTGCGGGATCTCGAGAACAGTCTTGACGGCTACAACCAGAGCGTCAAGCATGTCATCAAGGCGGCGCAGAACCACCGGCTGCGGGGCATCATCGGTCCGGTTTCGTCGGTGGTGACCGTCCGCGCCGGCTATGAGCTCGCGATTGAGACGGCGCTGGGTTTTGCCGCCCAGAACATCGTGGTGCAGGACGAGGGCGCCGCCCGCGCTGCCATTACCCTGCTCAAGCAGGACCGGGCGGGCCGGGCGACCTTCCTGCCGCTGGACACGGTGCGCCCCTCGAACTTTGATCGCCGCCGGCTGCCCGAGGGAGCGCATCTTGCCAGTGATCTGGTCGAGGCGGATGCCAGATACGGCAACATCGTCTCCAACCTGCTTGGGCGGGTGTTGGTGGTGGAGGAGATCGGCGCCGCCGGACGGGCGGCAAAACAGCTTGAATATCGCTACCGGGTGGTCACGATGGACGGCCAGGTGGTCAACGCGGGCGGTTCCTTCACCGGCGGCTCGGCCTCCCGCTCGGCCGGCATTTTCACCCGCCGCACCGAGATCGAGGAGCTGAGCAAAAAGATCAAGACCCTCACCTCTCAGCAGCAGCAGAAGGCCGCCGCGCTGGAAAAGGTGCGGGCGGAGCAGGAGAAACTCTCGGCGGAGCTGGCTGCGACCGAGAGCGAGGCGATCACCGCGTCGGGGGACAAGATCCGGGCCGAGGCGGAACAGAGCCGGATCGAGACGGCGATCTCCCAGCGGCAGGCGGCGGCTGAGCTGCAGGCAGCCGAGCGGGAGGAGCTCGAGACCCGGATCAGCCAGGCGCAGCAGCGGATGCAGCAGTGTGAGGAGGAACGTGCCCGTCTGACGGCGGAGAGCAGCGCGCTCGAGCAGGAGCTCGCGTCGCTGGCCGACGGCGACGACAGCTTTCTCGAAACCCGCAGCCGGCTCTCGGATGAGATGTCCCAGTGCAAGCTCGATCGGCTGGATGCCCAGAAGGATGTCGACGCGGCAAAGACCGCGATCACCGCCCTCGAGGGACGCAGCGGAGAGTCCGCCCAGCGGGTGCAGTCGCTGCGGGATTCGTCCGATCGGCTGCGGGCGCTGATCGCCGAAAACGAGGAGAAGATCCGCAAGATCGGCGAGGACAAGCAGAGCGCCGCCCGGCGGATCGCCGAGCGGGAGCAGGCAATCCAGCAGGCCACCGACCGGCGGCTCGAAAAAGAGGGCTCGATCACCCGGCAGAGTGCGCGGGTGCGGGAGCTCACCGCCCAGCGGGAGGAATTGACCAAAGAGATCACCCGGCTCGAGGAGCGGCGGGTCGCCCTCGAGACCGAGTATGATGCCACCACCGCCAAGCTGTGGGAGGAGTACGAGATGACCCTCAGCGATGCGGCGGCGATGAGCGTGCCGTTTGAAAACGTAAATGAGCTGCGCCGCGGCGTGGCCGAGGTGCGGGGCAAGATCCGCGCGCTGGGCAATGTCAATGTCGGCGCGATCGAGGAATACGAGGAGGTCCGCGGCCGGTACGAGTTCATGAGCGGGCAGGTCACCGACGTCGAGAAGAGCAAGGCGGAGCTGACCGGTCTGATCAGCAGTCTGTCGGGCGAGATGCGGGAGATCTTTCAGAAGAGTTTTGCGCAGATCAACGCGAACTTCGGCCGGATCTTCGCCGAGCTCTTCGGCGGCGGCAGCGCGCGGCTCTCCCTCTCGGATCCCGAGCATGTGCTCGAGAGCGGCATCGACATCTCGGTCTCGCCGCCGGGCAAGATCATCCGCAACCTCGCCGCGCTCTCGGGCGGTGAGCAGTCGCTGGTCGCGATCGCGATCTACTTCGCAATTCTGGCGGTCAACCCGGCGCCCTTTTGTATTCTGGACGAGATTGACGCCGCGCTGGACGATGTCAATGTCACCCGGTATGCCGGCTATCTGCGGCGGATCTGCGATCACACCCAATTCATCGTCATCACCCACCGGCGGGGCACGATGGAGGAGGCAGACGTTCTCTACGGGGTCACGATGCAGGAGGACGGGGTCTCCCGTCTGCTGGAACTGGATGTCGACGAGGTCGATGTCAAGCTGATTTCCTGATAAAAAATACAGCAAGAGAGGAAGCGGGAAGATGGGCTTTTTTGAAAAACTGGGCCGGGGTCTTGCCAAGACCCGGCAGGCGATTTTCGGCTCGATCGGCGAGCTCGAGAACGCCGACCGTATCACCGACGACACCTATGAGGAGTTGCTCGAGCAGCTGATTCTCGCCGACGTGGGGCTGGAGGTTGCTGAGCAGCTGGTCGACCAGCTGCGGGAGCGGGTGAAAAGAGAAAAACTGCACACCGGCGCCGAGGCACTGGCCGCCCTCAAGGAACTGCTGGTTGCGATGCTAGAGGCCGACCGCCCGTTTGATCCGCAGGGGAAACCGGCGGTGATCCTGGTGATCGGGGTCAATGGGGTGGGCAAGACCACCTCGATCGGCAAGCTCGCCAGCCTCTACGCGGGACAGGGCAAGCGGGTGCTGCTCGCGGCGGGGGACACCTTCCGCGCGGCGGCCGCCGAGCAGCTGCAGATCTGGGCCGACCGGGCAGGGGTGCCGATGGTTCGCCACGACGAGGGATCGGATCCGGCATCGGTGATCTACGACGCGGTCTCCTCAGCGATCGCCCGGGGTTACGATCTCGTCATCTGTGACACCGCCGGTCGGCTGCACAACAAGAAGAGCCTGATGGCCGAGCTGTCCAAGATCTCGCGGGTTGCCGCCAAGGCGGGGGCCGATGGGGACATCGAGACGCTGCTGGTGCTCGATGCGGTCACCGGACAGAATGCGATCCAGCAGGCCGCCCAGTTTATCGATGCGGCCAGCGCGACCGGCATCATCCTCACCAAGCTGGATGGGACCGCCAAGGGCGGCTCGGTGATCTCGATCAAGTCGAAACTCGGGCTGCCGGTGCGGTTTGTCGGGGTCGGCGAGGGGATCGACGACCTGATGCCGTTTGATCCGCGCAGCTTTGTCGATGCGCTTTTCCTCGGCGAGGGGGAGCAGCCGGCGGACCAGGAGACGGAATAACAGCGGGAGAGGAGAGAGCAAAAGATGGTATTTGCGGTTGCCAGCAACAACCCCGGCAAGCTGCGGGAGATCCAGCGGATCCTCGATGCCGGAGGCCATGAGGCGAAGAGCCAGCGGGAGCTGGGATATGATTTTGAGGTCGAGGAGACCGGCAAGACCTTTGAGGAGAACGCCTATCTCAAGGCCGAGGCCCTCTGCAGGCGCAGCGGGCTGCCGACCATCGCAGATGACTCCGGCCTCTGCGTCGATGCGCTGGACGGCGCACCGGGGGTCTACTCCGCCCGCTACTGCGGCCGGCACGGGGACGACGAGGCAAACAACGACAAACTGCTCGCGGCGCTGGGTGATCTGCCGCGGGAGAAACGGGGCGCGAAGTTCGTCAGCGCGGTTTGTCTGGTGCTGCCCGACGGGCGCAGCCTCACCGCAATGGGGGAGTGCCCCGGCTGGGTCGGCTTTGTGCGGCGGGGTACCAATGGTTTTGGCTATGATCCGATCTTCTATGTCGGGGAGAAGAGTTATGCCGAGCTGACCGACGAGGAGAAGGACGGGATTTCCCACCGCGGCAAGGCACTGGCGCTGCTTGAGCGGGCGCTGGATGAGTTTTTGCGGCCGGACGGGGAATTTTCCGCTGCGGGGATCCGGATCACCCTGCGGGACAACGGTTGATAGACCAGAAAAGAGGGAAAAACGATGCTGACAAGCAGACAGCGCGCGGTGCTGCGCGCACAGTCCAACAACCTTGAAGTCGTGTTTCAGGTGGGCAAGGGGGAGATCGACGAGAAATTGATCAAGAGTACCGCCGATTGCCTTGCCGCGCGGGAACTGATCAAGATGCGGGTGCTGGAAAACAGCGCCTACACCCCCAGAGAGGCCGCTGAACTGCTGGCGCAGGCCACCGGCAGCGAGGTGGTGCAGGTCATTGGCTCGCGGTTTGTGCTCTATCTGCAGAAGAAAAAGGATTCCCGTTACGCGCCGCTGCTCGACAGCCGGCGCTGAGAGAAAGAGGACAGAGCGAGGAGGGTGCGAAACGGATGAAAATTTTGCTGTTCGGCGGCACCTTTGATCCACCGCATCTGGGACATCTGGCACTGCTCAAAAATGCGCTGCGGCTGGTGAACCCGGATCTCGCGCTGGTGATGCCGGCCGGCACCCCGCCCCACAAGCACGCCTATGGGACCCCGGGGGAGCTGCGCTACCAGATGTGCAGTGCGTTTCTCAAGGTCGACCCGCGGGTGCACCGCTCCCGCTTTGAACTCGATCAGCCGGGCAAGAGCTACACCTCCCGCACGGTGGAATACCTGCGCAGCCGCTGGCCGCGCTGTGAGATTTTTCTCCTAGTGGGCGGGGATATGCTGCGCTCCTTTCTCACCTGGCACCGCAGCGACTGGCTGCTGTGCCAGATCACGCTGGTGGCTCAGAGCCGGGATGAGGCGGAGACGGCACAGCTCGAGCCGGCGGCCCGCGCACTGCGGGAGAAGGGCGGCAGGGTCATCTTTCTCAAAAGCCCGGTCTGCGAACTCTCCTCTACCCAGGTGCGGGAGTGCTGTGCGCGGGGGGAGAGCATCGATGACCTGGTACCGCCCGAGGCGCTGCGGGTCATCCGGCGGCACCGGCTCTATGAAACGGACAAGGGGGAAGGGACAACGAAAAAGACGGTCAGTGCGGAGTATTGCAAGAAACTGGCAAAGCGGAATCTGAGCGGCAAGCGGTACAAGCACACGGTGAATGTCGCAAAGCTCGCCCGCAAGTTGGCAAAGCAGTACGGCGCAGATGAGGAGAAGGCGACCATCGCCGGACTGCTGCACGATATCTGCAAGGAAAAACCCAAAAGCGAATTGTTGCAGATGCTGCGGGATAATGCTATAATGACACAAAATGCGGCTGAAAAGCCGCAGGGTGTCTGGCACGCCGCGGCGGGGATGGTCTACGCGGCGCAGGAACTGGGGATCGAGGACCAGGAGATTCTCGATGCAATCCGGTTTCACACCTCCGGCAGGCCGGGTATGACCCTGCTGGACAAGATCATCTATATGGCGGATATGTGCAGCGAGGATCGCAGCTATGCTGAGGTCGAGGAGCTGCGCAAGCTGCTGAAAAAAGATCTGGATAAGGCGTTGATCCGGGCGCTGCAGTACAGTCTGCAGTGGCTGCGGGAGGAGCACAAGCCGGTTGACGAGGAGTCCCGGCTGGCGCTTGAGGATCTGGAAGAAAAGTACTACCACCCGCAGAACGCCTAAAATAAAGAAAGGTATCACGATATTATGGCACACAAACCGACAAATCCCTACTATCATCCCGAGGAACGGGGAAACGGCTATTCTCCTCGGCCGACCTCTCCCTATAACGAGAAGGGCGGCGCGAATGCGGTTCAGCAGCGGGCCGCCGCGGCGCGCAGAAAAAAGGCGGCCCATAAAAAGCGGGTGCATCGGCTGATGGCCGTCCTCGCGGTTGTACTGGTCGGCTGCGGCGTGGTCTGCTTTGCCGTCTACAATCTGCTCAACAATCTGGTCACCGGCGGCGCCGCACCGCTGCCGGACGACATTGTCACCGAGGACGCACTGCAGGGGGATGTGGTCAACATCCTGTGCGCCGGCATCGATTTTGAAGAGGGGCGCAACTATCCCAACGGAATGGGATTCACCGATGTGATTCTCTATGTCTCCTTCGACATCAAGGCAAACAAGATCTCGATGCTTCAGATCCCGCGTGATACCTATATCGGGGATGCCGCGGACACCGGCGGCACCGGCAAGATCAATGCGGTGGCGATGCATTCGGAGTCGGATCCGCCGATCGCGGCGCTCGCCAGCCTGATCAACCAGCAGTTCAAGCTGCCGATCGACTACTATATCACCATCGACATGGATGCCTTTAAGGAGGCAATCAATGCCCTCGGCGGCATCGAGGTCACCATTCCGCGGGACATCGTGGACGACTACGGCAACACGCTGCCGGCCGGCACCCACAAGATCGACGGGGCCACCGCCGAGTTCATGGTGCGCCAGCGCCACATGTACGGCAATCAGGATATCGGCCGGCTCGAGATGCAGCGGTATATGTATTCGGCCCTGCTCAAGACCTTCAAGAGCCTGCCGCTGACCGATGCCATCAAGCTGATCCCGACCTATATCAAATATGTCAAGACCGACATCAACCTGGCAAAGATGTACTCTCTGGCCAACAAGGTCGTCAAGGTTCCCAGTGAGAACATCCTGATGTTCACCATGCCGGGCGAGGGTTGCACCGTCAACAAGCAGAGCGTGTTCAGCACCCATCTTGAGGCGACGGCCGAGATCCTCAATGAGTATTTCCGCCCCTATTCTGATCCGGTGAGCGCCGATCAGCTGGGCCTGATCGAGCTGCAGAACACCGTCTCGAGCGTCAATGACGGCACCGGTCAGTCGATGGACAGCATCGATGACGGTACCGCCCAGTGGGGACAGGGCAACATTCCGGACGAGCCGGAGACGAGCAGTTCCTCCGCGCCCGCCGCATAACGCATAACGATAACAGAGAAAGGCAGGAATCTAAGTGACATCCTTGGAACTGGCGACTAGGGTCGCAAAGGCGATGGACTCCAAAAAAGCAGGGGATATCCGGGTGCTGAAGGTGGAGGACCTGACGGTTCTGACCGATTATTTCGTGATCGGCACCGGCCAGAGCGCCACCCAGGTCAAGGCACTGGCCGACGAGGTGGAGTACCAGCTCGAGCAGGCCGGGGTGCGTCCGCTGCACCGGGAGGGTATGGACGCGCGCAACTGGATCTTGCTGGATTACGGCACCGTCATCGTTCATGTCTTCTATCCCGCGACGCGGGACTTCTATGACCTCGAGCATCTGTGGGCCGATGCGACCCCGGTGGAGATCGAGCTGTAACGGATCGAACCGCCCCCAGAGGGCGTTTGAGAGAGGAAGGCCGCTTTGAGAGGGCGGCAAAAGTGGGAGGAATGAGTAGTGAAGTACGATTTCAAGGCCATTGAGAAAAAATGGCAGAAAAAGTGGGACGACGAGCACACCTTCGCGGCAAAGCAGGACTTCAGCCTGCCCAAGTTCTACGCGCTGGTGGAGTTCCCCTATCCGTCGGGTCAGGGCCTGCATGTGGGCCATCCCCGCAGCTACACCGCGCTGGACATTGTCGCCCGCAAAAAGCGGCTGGACGGGTACAATGTGCTCTATCCGATGGGCTGGGATGCCTTCGGTCTGCCCACCGAGAACTTCGCGATGAAGAATCATATCCACCCCGAGATCGTCACAAAGAACAATGTGGCGCGTTTCAAGAGCCAGCTCAAGAGCCTCGGCCTCTCCTTTGACTGGGACCGCGAGATCAACACCACCGATCCGTCCTACTACAAGTGGACCCAGTGGATTTTTTTGCAGCTGTACAAAAAGGGCCTTGCCTATAAAAAAGAGATGAGTGTCAACTGGTGCACCGGCTGCAAGGTCGTGCTGGCCAACGAAGAGGTCGTCAACGGCACCTGCGAGCGCTGCCACAGCCCGGTGATCCACCGGGTCAAGAGCCAGTGGATGCTGCGGATTACCGCTTATGCCGACCGTCTGATCGATGATCTCGACACCGTCAACTTCATCGATCGGGTTACCACCCAGCAGAAGAACTGGATCGGCCGCAGCCACGGCGCAGAGGTCACCTTCGGCACCACCGAGGGGGACGAGATGATCGTCTACACCACCCGCCCCGACACCCTGTTCGGTGTGACCTATATGGTTATCGCGCCAGAGCACAAGTTTATCGACAAGTGGGCGGACAAGATCACCAACATCGACGAGGTACGCGCCTACCGGGACGCCGCCGCCCGCAAGAGCGATTTTGAGCGCACCGAGCTTGCCAAAGAGAAGACCGGCGTGCGGCTCGAAGGGGTGATGGCGATCAACCCGGTCAACGGCAAGGAGATCCCCATCTTTGTCTCGGATTATGTCCTTGCCAGCTATGGCACCGGCGCGATCATGGCGGTGCCCGGTCACGACCAGCGCGACTATGATTTCGCAAAGGTCTTTGACCTGCCGATCATCGAGGTGGTCGCCGGAGGTGATATCTCGAAAGAGGCATTCACCGACTGCGCCACCGGCGTGATGGTCAACAGCGGTTTCCTGACCGGCATGACGGTGGACGAGGCCAAGACCGCGATCATCGACTGGCTGGAAAAAGAGGGCAAGGGGGTCAAGAAGACCAACTTCAAGCTCCGCGACTGGGTGTTCAGCCGGCAGCGGTACTGGGGCGAGCCGATCCCGATGGTCTACTGCGAGAAGTGCGGCTGGCAGCCGATCCCCGAGAGCGAGCTGCCGCTCAAGCTGCCTGAGATCAGCGATTATGAGCCCGGCCCGGACGGCGAGAGCCCGCTGGCCCGCCACACCGACTGGGTCAACACCACCTGTCCCTGCTGCGGCGGTCCTGCCAAGCGGGAGACCGACACGATGCCCCAGTGGGCCGGTTCAAGCTGGTATTTCCTGCGGTACTGCGACCCCCACAACGACAAGCAGCTGGCCAGCCCCGAAGCGCTGAAGTACTGGATGCCGGTCGACTGGTACAACGGCGGCATGGAGCACACGACGCTCCATCTGCTCTACTCCCGGTTCTGGCACAAATTCCTGTATGATATCGGGGTGGTTCCCACCGCCGAGCCCTATGCCAAGCGGACCAGCCACGGCATGATTCTGGGCGAGAACGGCGAGAAGATGTCCAAGTCCCGCGGCAATGTGGTGAATCCCGACGAGATCGTCGATCAGTATGGTGCCGATACGATGCGTCTGTATGAGATGTTCATCGGCGACTTTGAGAAGGCGGCGCCCTGGTCTTCCTCCAGCATCAAGGGTTGCAAACGGTTCCTTGAGCGGGTCTATGATCTGTCCGGCATGGTCGTCGATGGAGAGGGCTACCGCCCGCAGTTTGAGGGAAGTTTCCACAAGGCGATCAAGAAGGTCAGCGAGGATATCCTGCAGCTGAAGATGAACACCGCGATCGCCACCCTGATGAGCCTGCTCAACGAGATCAGCGAGACCAAGCAGATCACCCGCGGCGAGTACCGCACCTATCTCACCCTGCTCAACCCGTTTGCGCCCCACATCACCGAGGAGCTGTGGGAGATGGCCGGCTTTGAGGGACAGATCGCCCATGGCAAGTGGCCGGAGTACGACGAGGCCAAGTGCAAGGATGCACAGGTTGAAATGGTGGTTCAGATCAGCGGCAAGCTGCGCGGACGGTTTGTCGCGGATGCGAATATCAGCAAGGAGGACGCCATCGCCGCCGCCAAAGCGGTCGACGGAATCGCTGCCCAGATTGAGGGCAAGACCATTGTCAAGGAGATCTTTGTCCCCGGCAAACTGGTCAATCTGGTTGTCCGCTGAAAACTTTTGCCGCTGTTTGCGCAGTTAAAGGTTGACAGAGAAGGGCAAAATAGGGTATAATTCTAAATGTTGATTCTCTGGCGGGAGCGTCGGAACAGATTGCTCCGCTGCTTCCTCCCGGGCGTCATACGCCTACCTCAGTGTTAAGGGAGGGACAAAGATGTCGGAAATCCGGGTGAAGGAAAACGAGTCGCTGGACAGCGCTCTGCGCCGGTTTAAGCGTTCCTGCGCACGTTCGGGCGTTCTCGCCGAAGCTCGCAAGCGCGAGTGCTATGAAAAGCCTTCCGTAAGGCGTAAGAAGAAGTCCGAAGCCGCCCGCAAACGGAAATACAAATAAAGTTTGCAGGCTGCCGCGACCGTGACAGCAATCAAAAGCGGACCTGAAGGAATTTTTCCCAAAGGTCCGCTTTTTTGCCATTCTTTGCCGGTTTTCCGGCGACAGTGAAGGAGAGGCTGTTTTGAGTATTTTTTGTCCGGATTATATTTTTGCGAGCGTCGATCGGATCACCCCGGAATTTCTGCGCGGGCAGGGGATCCGCGCGCTGGTGTTGGATGTGGACAACACCCTCACCGCCCACAACAGTCAGGAGCTCGCACCGGGGGTGGCCGACTGGCTCAGCCGGATGAGGGACGCCGGCATCGCGCTGCGGATCAGCTCGAACAACACCGCGGCTCGGGTGCGTCCCTTTGCCAAAAAGCTCGGTCTGCCCTTTGTTTCCTTCAGTCTCAAGCCGGCCCCCCGCGGCCTGCGGATCGCGCGCAGGGCATTCGGGGTGAAGAAGAGTGAGATGGCGCTGGTCGGGGATCAGGTCTTCACCGATATGTTCGCGGCAAAATTCTACGGTATCCGAATCCTGATGGTGCAGCCGGTTGCGCCGGATTTCAAGTGGACCATTCGGTTTAAACGGGTGCTGGAACGGCCTTTCCTCGCCCGATATTATAAAAAAGGCGGAAAACTGCTATGAATGAGATTCGGTTCGGAACGGCCGGTGTCGCAGAGGATTTCAAGACGCTGGGCTATAAAAATAGTTTCGGGGTGCCGGAATATCTGTCCGATTATGGGTTGAATGCGTTTGAGTATCAGTGCGGGCGCGGGGTGCGGCTGAGCGAGGAAAGCGGCAAAAAGCTCGGCGCGCTCGGGGCGGCAAAGGACATCCGGTTTTCGGTGCACGCTCCTTACTACATCTCGATGTCCAGTATGGAGGAGGACAAGCGGATCGGCAGCGTGCGGTATCTGCTCGAGAGCGCCGCGGCGGTGCGGTCGCTCGGCGGCAAACGGGTGATTTTTCACTCCGGTTCCTGCGGCAAGCAGAGCAGGGAGGCGGCGCTGGAAAAGGCGCTGGACACGATGCGGCGCGCGGTGGAGGCGATGGACGAGCAGGGCTTTTCGGACATTGTGCTCTGTCCCGAGACAATGGGCAAGATCAACCAGCTGGGCACGCTGGACGAGGTGCTCGCCCTCTGCAAGGTGGACGACCGGATCCTGCCCTGCATTGATTTTGGACACCTCAACGCACGTACCCTCGGCGGGCTTGCAACCAAGGCGGATTTCGCGGCGGTGCTTGACCGGATGGAGGAGGTCCTGCAGGATGACCGAGCCCGCAACTTTCATGTCCATTTCTCCAAGATCGAGTACACAAAGGGCGGGGAGAAGTGCCATCTCACCTTTGCGGACACCACCTTTGGCCCGGACTATGAGCCATTTCTCGAGCTCTGCTGCCAGCGGGGACTGACCCCGACGGTGATCTGTGAGTCCGCCGGGACCCAGGCGGCGGACGCGCGGACGATGATGCGGTATTATCAGAGCCTTGCAGGAAAAGAATAAAGATGGGGGGCACCCCACGCAGAAAGGAAGTTTGTTGTATGGAAAATCGCTGTCAGAAACTGGCGCGTTCGATGCCGGACGGTTTTGAGGCCGCACTGGTCACCACCGTTGCCAACCGGTTTTACTTTCTCGATTTCGACGCGGATGACGCGGGCACACTGGTCGTCTTTCCGGACGAGAGCGTTTTTCTGATCGACTCGCGGTACATCGAGGTCGCCGGTCGGCAGGTCAAGAACGCGCGGGTGGAAGAGGAGCACGATTGCCTCGCCCAGCTCAAGGAGCTGCTGCAGCGGCACGGAGTGCACCGGCTGTATGTTGAGGATGCGGTCAGCGTCGCCTACGCCCGCCGGCTGCAGGACGCGCTGGACGGGGTGGAGCTGGATCTGTCCCCAACCCTTTCGAATGCGATCCGGGCGCTGCGGGTCATCAAGGAGCCGGAGGAGATCGAGCGGATGCGCAACGCGCAGAAACTGACCGACGCCTGCTTTACCCACATCTGCGGCAAGATCCGTCCCGGTGCGCGGGAGATCGATCTCGCACTCGAGATGGAGACCTTTATGCGCAGCCGCGGCGCGGATGGGATGGCCTTTCCGATCATCTGCATCGGCGGCCCCAACACCAGTATGCCCCATGGGGTGCCGGGTGAACGGAAGATACAGGAGGGCGATTTCGTCACGATGGACTACGGCGCCCGCTGGGGTGGCTATTGCTCCGACATGACCCGCACCGTCGCGGTTGGCGCCGTCAGTGCCGAGATGGAAAAGGTCTATAATACCGTCCTCGCGGCGCAGCTGGCCTGCTGCAAGGCGATCCGTCCCGGCATGACCGGCGCCGAGGTGGACGCCATCGCCCGAGAAATCATCTACTCCGCCGGCTATGAGGGGAAGTTCGGGCATGGACTCGGCCATTCGGTCGGTATTGAGATCCACGAGGATCCCCGCTGCTCGCCGCGGGACAACACGGTGCTGCGGCCGGGCATGACCATGACCATCGAGCCCGGCATCTATCTGCCGGAGCAGTTCGGGGTGCGGATTGAGGACATGGTGGTGCTCACCGAAGACGGAGCTGAGATTTTTGGAAATTCGGACAAGAACCTGATCCTGCTCTGAGGGCAAAAACTGCCCGGAGAGGGCGGTTTTTACCCGTCTCCCCCCTTGCAAAGCGGCCGATTTTAGGATAAAATGGGATAGGTAATTGTGTGGCCTTGCGTCAAGCTTTCGGGCCGCGCGGGCATTTGAATATTTTGGAGGATGTATTTATGATTTCTGCTGGCGAATTTCGCAATGGCGTAACTTTTGAGGAAGACGGCAACGTGCTGCAGGTCGTGGAGTTCCAGCACGTCAAGCCGGGCAAGGGCGCTGCCTTTGTCCGCACCAAGACCAAGAATGTCATCACCGGCGCGGTGGTTGAGAAGTCCTACAACCCCACCGCCAAGTTCCCCACCGCCTATATCGAGCGGCGCGAGATGCAGTATCTGTACGAGGACAGCGGCCTGTACTACTTCATGGATACCGAGACCTATGAGCAGATCCCGCTCAACGAGAGCGAGCTGGGCGATGCCTTCAAGTTCGTCAAGGAGAACGAGATGGTCAAGGTCCTGTCCTATAAGGGCAAGGTCTTCGGTGTCGAGGCTCCGAACTTCGTCGTGCTGCAGGTCACCAAGACCGAGCCGGGCGTCAAGGGCAATACCGCGACCAATACCCTCAAGCCCGCTGTGGTGGAGACCGGCGCAGAGGTTCGCGTTCCGCTGTTTATCAACGAGGGCGACCTGATCCGGATCGACACCCGCACCGGCGAGTATATGGAGCGCGGCTGAGTTTTGATTATTCATGATCCCAAAAGGAGGGGTATTCTATGAAACTGACCGAAAAAGCGGCCTACATCAAGGGCTTGATGGAAGGGCTTGAACTCGACGGAGACAAGAAGGAGGTCAAGGTCATCAAGGCGCTGGTGGATCTGGTGGACGATCTTGCGCTGACCGTGAGTGATCTGGACGAAGATCTCGATCAGGTCTATGATGAGCTGGATGCCATCGACGAGGATCTGACCGATGTCGAGGACGCCGTCTTCGAGGATGTGGATGACGAGGAAGAGGAGCCCATCGAGGAGGACGGGGACATGTATGAGATTACCTGCCCCGCCTGCGGTGAGACCGTCTGCGTGGATGAGGATACCCTGATGTCTGACAACCTCTCCTGCCCGGCCTGCGGCGAAAAGTTTGAGATCGACCTCGACGGAGAGGAAGAGGGAAAGGATGAGGAGTAATTTCCTGATCCGGCAACCTCTTGCTTAATACTTTGTCACAATGGAGTGACGATGCAGTGATCCTGTGGGGAGAACTGCCTCGTCACTTTTTTGCTGTGCGGTGTTCAATGCCGCAAATAATCCATAGGGAGTGGGGAAAGATGAAGGTTCTGGTATACGGATTTCGGGAAGATGAGACGCAGGAACTCGCAAAGGCTGCGGCCGACAGAGGCATTGAGACGGTCACGATACGGGAAAATCTGAACCGTCAGAATGTGGAAGAGGCAGCTGGATTCACCTCGATCGCGATCAATGCAGGCAGCCTGATGGATCGGCAGAATCTCGAGCGTCTGACACAGCTCGGAGTAAAATACATTGCGACCCGCAGCATCGGATTCGACAACATCGATCTGGATGCCTGCAGGGAACTGGGGCTGAAGGTTGCCAATGTCCGATACAGCGCGCATAGTGTGGCGGATTACGCCGTGCTGCTGATGCTGATGCTGACCCGCCGGATGCGGGAGATCCTGCGGCGGGGCGATGTACAGGACTATGGTTATCTCGGCTATCAGGGGCTTGAGATGCACAACCTGACCGTCGGCGTTGTCGGCACCGGCCGGATCGGTCGCACCGTGATTGAGGATCTGTCGGGATTCGGCTGCAAGATCCTCGGCTATGACCTCTATCCGAATGATGCGCTGCGGGATAAGGTGGAGTACCTGCCGCTGGACGATCTGCTCGCCCGGTCGGATATCATCACTCTTCATGCGCCGCTGCAGGATTCCAGCTACCATATGATCAACGCTGAGAGCATTGCCAAGATGAAGGACGGGGCGATGCTGATCAACACCGCCCGCGGCCAGCTGGTGGACACGGCTGCGCTGATTGACGGCATCGAGAGCGGCAAGATCGGCGGCGCTGCGCTGGATGTCATCGAGGGGGAGAAGGCCTACACCTTCGCCGATCACCGCGCACAGGTGATCAAATGCAGGGACCGCGCGGTGCTGGAATCCTTCCCGAATGTCATTCTCACCGGCCACTATGCGTTTTACACCAACCAGGCGGTGGAGGATATGGTCACCATCGCGCTGGATGCGCTGATCCAGTTTGAACAGACCGGAAAGGCGGATTCGGAGATCGTCTGATTACAAAAATGCTCCCGGGGCGAAAAACCCCGGGAGCATTTTATTTTGCGGTTATTTTGCCTGCTTGCCTTTTGCTTTCTTAGCGTCCGCGAGCTGACGCTCGAGCAGAATGGTGGCAAAATCCAGTGCGTTGTACAGCCCGTTTTTGTCGCTCTGCTTGATAATCCGATTCTTCGGGGGCAGGGTGGTGTCGGTCGAGAGCAGGGTCAGATGAACCCGGTCGGCCACCTCCTCGTCATTCTCCTTCTTGGTGGTCAGAATCTGCAGGAAAA
>DXIA01000182.1 GCA_019113125.1 Candidatus Pygmaiobacter gallistercoris
AACGGCAACAGCCCCTGCTACTTCTTCGTGACCGATCTGACCGGCAAGTACTACTATGGCGCGACGATCGAGGAGCACCAGGCAAATGTCGAAACGGCCCGGCAGGTCAACGCGGGTCTGTGAGAAAATAGCGAGGAAAGGGCCGCCGCGGCGGCCCTTTCTTTTGAGGAGGAAACCAAGATGTTCAAAAAGCCCGAACTGCTCGCGCCGGCCGGTGATATGGAGCGGCTGCGGTATGCGCTGCTCTACGGCGCGGACGCGGTCTATCTCGCAGGCACCCGATTTGGGATGCGGGGCGCGCCGCAGAACTTCACCGAGGAGCAGCTCGCGCAGGCGGTCGCCCTCTGCCACGCAAAGGGCAAGCGGATCTATGTGACGGTCAACACGATGCCGACCAACGAGGAGATCGACGCGCTGCCCGACTATCTCACCGCGCTGCAGCAGATCGGGCCGGATGCGCTGATCGTCGCCGACCTCGGGGTGCTCTCACTGGCGAAGAAGTATGCGCCGGGGCTCGAGCTGCATGTCTCGACCCAGGCGGGGATCGTCAACTGGGCCGCGGCGACCGCCGCCTGGGAGCTCGGCGCAAAGCGGGTGGTGCTCGCCCGGGAGCTGACCCTCGAGCAGATTGCCGGCATCCGGGCAAAGGTCCCCGCCGGCCTCGAGATCGAGACCTTCGTCCACGGTGCGATGTGTATGAGCGTCTCGGGCCGCTGCCTGCTCTCGAATTACATGACCGGCCGGGACGGCAACCGGGGCGAATGCGCCCAGCCCTGCCGCTGGAAGTACGCGCTGGTCGAGGAGCGGCGACCGGGACAGTATTTTGAGATCGGGGAGAATGAGGAGGGCAGCTATATCCTCAGCGCCGAGGACCTCTGCGCGGCCCCCTTCCTCGGCAAGGTCGCCGCCGCCGGGGTGGACAGTTTCAAGATCGAGGGCCGGGCCAAGAGCTTTTACTATGTTGCGAGCGTCACGGCGGCCTACCGGCGGGCGATCGACGCGATCGGGACGGATCCCGAAGGGTATGTCTGCCCGCCTGAGACGATGGCGGAGCTCGAGAAGTCGAGCCACCGCCGGTACTCCCCGGGCTTTTATCTCGGGCGGCAGTTCGCGGTGCAGAATGTCACCGATGACCGGTACGAGCGGGGCTGGCAGATCATCGCGGTGGTCGAGGACTGGGCGGAGGGCATCGCCCGCTGCACTCAGCGGGGCAAACTGGTGCTCGGCGAGGAGGTCGAGGCGCTGCTGCCGAGCGGCGAGGTATTCCGCTTTGTTCCGGAATGGCTGCGGGACGCCGACGGTGCGCCGATCGAGGCCACCCCCCACGCGATGATGCCCTTCTCGCTGCCGGTGGAAAAACCGCTGCCGGCGGGCTGCATTCTGCGAAAGAAAAACGGATGACACACCCGAAGGATGGCGGAGCGATTTTCTCGCCCCGCCATCCTATTTTTTGCGCGCCTCCCATATAGTGAAAGGAGAGCGCCCCGCGCAAAGTGGGGCTGTACAGGGGGAGCGCTGCATTGAAAAAGAAACTGTTTTTGAAGAACGCGGTCATCCTGACCGCCACCGGCCTGCTGCTGCGGGCGGTGGGGATGCTGTTTCGGATCTACATCGCGGGTCGGATCGGGGACGAGGGGATGGGGCTCTATCAGCTGATCTTCACCGTATACAACCTCGCGATCACCCTCGCCTCCTCCGGCGCCTCGGTCGCGGTGACAAGAATGACCGCCGACTGGCTGGCAAAGGGAAACGGGAGCCCCCGCGCGCTCTGCCGCCGGCTGCTGCTCTACGCATGCGGCACCGGCTGTGCGGCGGGGGCGCTGCAGCTGCTGCTGGCCCGGCCGGTGAGCAGGATCTGGCTCGGGGATGAGCGGGCGGCCCTCTCGCTGCGGCTGCTCGCCCCCAGCCTGCCGGCCATTGCGGTCGGCGCCGCGCTGCGCGGCTACTTTATGGCGCGGCGGAATGTCGCCTCCGCCTCCCGCGCCCAACTCTTCGAGCAGGCGGTGCGGATCGCGGTGGTGGCGCTGCTGGTCGACCGGGCGCTGCCGCTTGGGGTGGAGTACGGCTGCGCGGCGGTGGTGCTGGGCAACACCGTCTCGGAGCTGCTCTCCTGCCTCTGGATGCTGCTCAGCTGGCGGCGGGATCTGCGCCGGTTCCCAAAGGCGCAGGAAAAGGAGAAAGTCCCCGCGGGATACGCCGCCATCGTCGCCCCGATCACCGCGACCCGGGGCATCAGCAGCCTGCTGGTCACGGTGGAGAATGTGCTGGTACCCGGTCAGCTCGCGCTGTTCTGCGGCTCAAGAAGTGCGGCGCTGGCCCAGTTTGGCCAGCTCAAGGGGATGGCGATGCCGGTGCTCTTCTTTCCGTTCTCCTTCCTCGCCACCCTCTCGACCCTGCTGCTGCCCGAGATTGCCGAGGCGCACAGCGCGGGAAGAAAAGACCAGCTGCGGGGGCTGGTGACAAGGACGATCCGGATTACCGCGGTCCTCTCGGTGCTGGCCGGCGGGCTGTTCGCCGCCTTTTCGTCCGAGCTCGGCCAGCTGCTCTACCACTCGCAGGAGATTGGTTTCTACATCGGGGTACTCGGCCCGCTGATGCCGTTTCTCTATCTCGAGAGCATGGTGGACGGCATCCTCAAGGGGGTGGGTCAGCAGACTGCGACCTTCCGGTACAGCGTGCTGGATTCCGGACTGCGGATTTTGCTGGTGCTGGCGCTGGTGCCGCGGTTTGGGATGAAGGGGTTCCTCTTTATGATGCTCTTTTCCAACCTCTTCACCTCCCTTTTGAACCTGCGGCGGCTGCTCTGGTACGCCGATCTGCGGATCGACTGGGGCGGCTGGGTGCTCAAACCGGTCTTCTCGGTATTCGCCGGATGGACGGCCTGCCGCTTTCTCTTTCTGCCCGCCGCCCGCGCGCTGCCGCTGCCGGTGCAGATCGGGTGCGGTGCGGCGATCATGGCGGGGGTCTATCTGCTCTTTCTCTGGCTCTGCGGCGGGATCAGACGGGAGGATCTGCGGTTTGCCGCAAAGCAGAAATCTTGAAACCGGCGGGAAAAAAATGGTATACTGCTTGGCGGACGTCTGAGAAAAAAGGAGAGAATACGATGATCAACCTCACGAAGGCAATCCTGCATCTGCTGAACGGCGGGTCCGGCGCCGCCGTCTTTTCCGAGCTGCCGCTCGACCTCGCGGACGATGCGGTCTACGGGTATGTCAACCGTCAGCTCGAGCGGGCGGCAGGGGACAGCGGACTGCACGGGGGCGAGTTTATCGGGGTGGAGAATGAGTTTCACCGCAAGCTCAGCCAGTATGACCGGGAGCTGCTTGCCTTTGAGCCGTTTTCGGCCTGGATTGCTGGAGAGGTCTGGCAGGTGATCTCGGCCAGTGCAAAGGCAGAGAGCTGCGCGCTGCTGATCGCCGAATACTACGAGGGGGAGACAAAGACCCTCGCGATCCTCAAGCTCGCGGGCCGGCAGGGCTTTCTGCCGGTGCCGGGCACCGACGAGGAGGGGCGGACCTTCTGCGCGATTACCCCCCGCGGCGACCTTCTGCCCGGCGCGGGGCAGAAGGCGGAGGAGGCTGCCTTCCTCGAGGCGGCGACCGGCGCGATTCGGTATTATGAGAAATCCCGCACCGTCGACGGGGAGGAGCGGCCGCTGTTCAGCAAGGGAATCTTCCACTGCACCCAGAGCGTCTCGGCCGGGGAGACGGTCAAGCTGATGCAGCAGATCGCCCAGACGGTCGCCGAGACCTACGGTGAGGACAAGACCGCCGCGGTGGCGCGGGTGCGGGCGGGCATCGCCGAAAAGCTGGATGCAAACGACCAGCTCGCCCCCTTTGATCTCGGGGAGGAGGTCTTCGCCGAGAGCGAGGAGATGCAGCAGGAGTTCCGCCGGCAGGTCAGCGC
The DNA here is from genome assembly GCA_019113125.1 of Candidatus Pygmaiobacter gallistercoris. Taxonomy (GTDB): domain Bacteria; phylum Bacillota; class Clostridia; order Oscillospirales; family Ruminococcaceae; genus Pygmaiobacter; species Pygmaiobacter gallistercoris. The sequence goes on from DXIA01000182.1 coordinate 3,907, forward strand.
GGCAGGGGTGCCCGAGCGGGTCTCGGTGCCGAAGAAACTCGCCGCGCGGGAGGCGCGCAGCCAGCGGATCCGCACCGACACCGGCATCGAGATCACCTTTCCGCTCGACTACGCCGAGAACACCGATTACCTCGAGTTTCTCCGGGAGGAGGACGGCACCATCGCGATCCAGATCAAGCGGGTGGGCAGCATCGAGAACAGAGGATAAAAAAATCCCGTTTTGGAACCTCCAAAACGGGATTTTTTCTGTTTCAGCAGAGCGAGACCATAAAGTCATACAACGGTCCGAGCAGGAAGAACCCTGCGACCCAGCTGACAAGGTTCGCGCAGATGCCGTAGGCGGTGCGCCGCCGGACGCTTTGCCCGGTGAGGAACCGGCGGTAGACCAGGGTCTCAAAGACCAGAATGACCAGCTCGGCCGGGATCCGAATTAGGTGGGCGTTGATTGTTCCGGCGGTGAGCAGGGTGAGCTGAACGGTCAGCGCAAGGCCGATCTGGGTGATGAGATTTGTCAGCACAAACGCCTTCCAGTTTGCCCGCAGCGGAAAGCCGAAGAGCAGCAGCAGAACCCCCTCGAGCAGCAGGGTGCCGGTCAGCGTCACAAGAAAGACCACCCCGAGCGCCAGCGCCGCGGGGGGCTGGTAGAGATCTCCGCTCGCGCAGTCGAGGGTGACGCTGCTCTGCAGCGCACGGCGGGTGAAAGGCTCGGTGAGGATTACCTTGCCGCTCTCGGTCACCAGCAGGATCCGGCAGGTCTCGGGCAGCCCGACATAGCCGAAGATGTGCCGCCGCTGATCGCCCTGCTGCTGCCCGACCAGATCACCCCACATCGGCAGCGGAACGCCCCCGAGGGTCGCGGGCGCCCACCCCTCCGGCACCGCGCGCTCAAACTCTGCGAGCAGTTCGGGGTCGAGAGAGGCGAGCTCCTCCTGCGAGAGTTCGGAGGAATAGGTCTCCTCCCCGGGCTGCCAGAGCAGATCGAGATAGTAGGGCTCGTCGGGAGGATTGTCAAGACGGACGGTCAGCTGGTCCTTTGGTCCGATGTCCGCAAAGACCACACTGAGGGCGCAGAATAAAAGCGAGAGAATCACCAGAGAGATCAGACCACGTTTTTGCTCTTTCATCACGGCACCTCCTTGGACAGAGAGAAGAAGGGGTTAGAACCGGATGCCGAGGAACCGCTCGGCGTTCTGCTTTGCGACCTCGGCCACCTCCTGCGGGGTGATGTCGCCGCGGGCGCGGGCGATGGCCTCCACCACATCCTCCAGCATGTCGGAGGTTGCGGGCTGCCCCTCGAACCGCTGGGTCGGCAGGAAGGGACAGTCGGTCTCGAGCAGCAGCAGCTCGATCGGCATCTCCTTGACCAGCGCGATCAGCTCCCCGGCGTCGGGGTAGGTGATCGCCGGTCCAATGCCGAGGTGCACCCCCATCTCGACGAACTTTCGCCCGTAGGCGAGACCGCTGAAGAACCGGTGGATCATCGCCGGTACCGGGCAGACCCGCAGCGCTGACAGGACATCGTCATCCGCCAGACAGTCGTGGATCACCACCGGCAGTTTCAGCTCCCGCGCGAGGTCGAGCTGGGGATGAAAGACCTGTTTCTGCTTTTCGGCGTCGGTCTCCGGCAGCCGGTAGTCGAGGCCGATCTCCCCGATCGCGACCACCCGGGGCTGTTTTGCGAGCCGGCGGATCTCATCCAGCCAGCCCTCCGGCACGGTGTAGGCCGAGAGCGGAAAGACGCCGACCGACGCCCAGACAAAGTCATACTCCGCCGCGAGGTCAATCGACCGCTGGGAGGAGGGGAGATCCGAACCGGAGTTGACGATCCCGCAGACCCCGGCCTCCCGCTGGGCGAGCAGCGTCTCGCGCCGCTTGCCCTCGTAAACCGTCTCGTCATAGTGGGTGTGCAGGTCGGTCAGATGGGTAATTGCCATATCAGAAAACATCTCCTTTTTACTTCCAAAAGAGAAACGCAGAACACGCTCTTTTTTTACAGTATACCAGCCCCTGCAAACCGGCGCAAGAAGGAGGAGGTCAATCCATCCGGGAGAGATACAGCACGAGATGGTCCGGCAGATAGCTGATGCTGATCCCCCGCGCGCCGTCCGAAAATAGGGTGCCGATCGCGACGTAATCCTGCCCCTTGATCGATTCCTCGGTCTGCTCGATCGGCGAAAAGCCGAGATCAGCCAGCCGGTCCAGATAGGCGCGGTAATCGGTTTCGGAGAGGCCGGTCAGCTCGACCGCACAGTATCGGCCCTCGGGGTCGACGGCGCTCCAGCTGACGGTGCCGGGCGGGATGGGAAGGCCTTCGGTGTGCTCGTTTTCCGGCCAGACCCCGCTGTCGGTGAGCAGGGTCTGTGGCGAGTCGGCGGTTGGCGCCGAGGACGACACCCCGCCGCAGCCGCAGAGGAACAGGGCCAAAACGAGAAGAACAAGCAGCTTTTTCACAGGATTACCTCCTTTTGCGCAGCGCGCGGAACAAAAACCAGGCGGCAAAGAGCAGCGCAAAACCGCCGACGACCGGCAGCAGGAAAAGCGGATCCGCTCCGCCGGCAAGCTGAATCCCGGTCATCGCGTCCGCCTGCCCGATGACGCCGTCCACCGGCGATGAGAGCCGGGCAGCCGCCCAGATGCCGAGGGTGCAGACTGCGATGGCGAGAAAGAGCAGTGCGAAGAGCAGCCCGCGCCGTTTTCGCCGCGCGGCGTTGTCGATGCCAAACGACTCGGCCGCGCTGTCGGCAAAGCGGGCGGGCGGGCCGAGCCGTTCGGCGACCTGCCGCGCGCTCTCCCCGTGTTCCGCCGCCGCGGCGAAGATCTCCGCAAGATCCCGCAGAATTTCCTGCCGGACATCGCGCGGCGCGGCAAGCGCCCGGCTCACCGCCTTGAGATACCGATCCTTCATCCCAAATCCTCCGTTTCCCGATACGCCTCGATAAAACCGTTGACGCAGTTCTGATAATCCGCCCAGAAACCGATCAGCTCACCCAGCACCTGCCGACCCTGCGCGGTGAGGGAGTAGTACTTCCGCGCGCCGCCGTTTGCCGGGGCGGGTGCGAGCCGACACCCGATCAGCCCCGCCCGCTGCAGCCGGTAGAGCAGGGGGTATACCGTCCCCTCCTTCGCATAGCCGAGCACCCCCGCCTGACGGTTGAGGGCACTGATGATCTCATAGCCGTAGGTCTCCCCCCGCCCGATCAGGCAGAGCAGAATCATCTCGAGGGACCCCTTTTTGAACTGCTGCAGATACCTGCCCTCCATTGCCGCCTCCTAAAATTAGCATTACTATTTAGCAAAACTATGTAGTAAGCAGATTATACCCTCTGCCGGGCAGGATGTCAAGCGGACAGAAAAAGAGCCGGGCGATCTGCCCGGCTGAAGGGATGCAGTTCAGCAGTAGCTGCGGATGATCTGCTCGGTGACCGCGTCGATCTGCTCGAAATTCGCGGCGGATTTGTAGTATCCCTCGAGCAGGTCGTGGTACTGCTTTGCCTCTGCCTGCAGGTTGCTGGCCTGGGCGAAGAGGTCTCGGGCGGCCTTTCGGTTGAACCGCAGCCGTGCCCGGTGCGCCCGCAGCGCGTCGGTGCTCGCAAACCGGGTGCAGTGGATCCGCCGCGCGCCGGCAAAGTCGAGGGGATGGAACCGGTTGCTGGTCACGAAGGCGAGGCTGAGATCAGGCAGCAGCAGGTGGTCGATCTTGTCATAGGGGGCCATCGAACAGTAGCAGGTGATGACCCGGTGGCCCCGGCTGAGCGCCTCGTCGTGCAGCAGCTGCATCATCGCGCGGCTGGCGGCGCCCCCGTCGTCCTCGAGCAGAATGATGGTGTCGGCGACCTTGGTGACGGTGTCTGCGTAGCAGAGCGGGCCGCGCAGCGTGTTGGCCGAGAGCACCCGCAGCTCCTCTACCGCCCCCTCGCCCGATGCGGGCAGGTATTTTGATGCGAGGTGTTTTGCAAATCCGCGGGCCGCGTCGAGGTCGGTGCAGGCAAAGGAGATCCGCAGGCTGTCGTCGAGCAGGCTGCCGGCGGCGGTGATATACCGCGCAGCCCGCGCCTGCAGCTTGCCGCACCGGTCGAAGAGATCGGCGACCTTCTGCTGATGGCCAAAGAGGTACGTCCCGTCAAGACAGTCGTAGAGCGAGACCACCGTCTCGACCGCGCCGGGACAGCCCGGCTCAAGGGTGTGGGGGGCGGTGGCGTCCACAATGCTGAACCTGCGGGCCGGGCAGACGACCCCATCCAGCGAGTCGGGATCAGAGGAGCAGTGGATCAGCTCCACCGTCTCCCCCTGTGCGGTCAGGTGGTCGGCGATCTTTGCCATCATCGTCGACTTTCCGCAGCCGGGCCCTGCCTTGATCAACAGGCTGCGCCAGCCCCCGCGCCGGCCCAGCATCTTGTCAAAATAGCCCGCAAAGCCGCAGGGCGCGAGCGCGCCCAGCAGAAAATCCAGTCTTTGCTTTTCCTCCAACTCGATCACTCCTCCTTCAAAGCGGGCGGGATGTTGCCGGAAAAATCACCGGTTCCGGTCCCAGATTGCCCGGTTAAGCCATACTATTCCGCGCAGGGAGGGGTGGTTCCAGAGGAAAAGACGGATTTTTCAAAAAAAGAAAACGCCGCAGGTCATTGGACCTGCGGCGGGTTGCCGGCTCAGACAAAACGGTTCTGCGCCGGATCGTACAGATATCCGATGTCGGCCAGCTGGGAGACCAGCGCCTTCTCGTCGATGTCGAGGGTGCGGCAAAGATCATCCAGATCTTCGCAGAAGTCCCGCAGCTGGGTGTTGACATAGCTCAGCAGGAGAAACGGATCGTGCGGCAGTGACATGGTAACACCTCGTTTCCTCAAAGGCTGGCCCCGTCTGGGGGTGCCGCAGTAGATAAGAATACCACAAAACACGGAAAAATCAAGGGACGGCGGTTGCGAATTTTTGGCCGGGGGTCTCTTTTTGATTTTTGCCGCATAGGATTTCGAATGGAAAAGAGAAGAGGGGGAGCAGTATGATCAAGTTTACCAAGATGCAGGGAGCGGGCAATGATTTCATCCTGTTTGAAGAGGGCGGTCTGCCGCCGCAGGACGCGCTGGCCAGAGCAGTCTGTGACCGCCGGTTCGGCATCGGGGCGGACGGCATCCTGATTGCCGGGCAAAACGGTCAGGGCCGCCCCATCATGCAGTATTACAACAGCGACGGCAGCCGGGCGGCCTTCTGCGGCAACGGGCTGCGCTGCTTTGCACGGTATGCGCGGGAGAACGGCCTTGTGGAGCGGGACGCGTTTGTCGTCGAGACCGCAGCGGGCCACCGCCGGGTCGAGCTGCACCGGGATGCGGCGGACCGGATCGATCGGGTCACGGTCGAGATGGGAATGCCGGAACTGCGGCCCTATGAGATCCCGGTGCTGCTTGCGGGCAAACAGGCGGTGGAGGTTCCGCTGCAGCTTGCGGGGGAGCGGGTTGTGCTGACCTGCCTGCGGGTCGGGGTGCCCCATGCGGTGCTCTTTGCCGATTGCCCGCCGGATGAGCACCGGATGCGACAACTCGGGGAGGCGATCGGCCGGCACCCGGCGTTTCCCGAGGGGATCAACCTCGACTTTGCGGTGCAGGAGGGACCGGCGTCTCTGCGGATCTTTACCTGGGAGCGGGGGGCGGGACACACCCTCGCCTGCGGCACCGGCTGCTGCGCCGTGGCGGAGGCGGCCCGGCTGTCCGGGCGCACCGACAGCAAAAAGCTGCGGATTGAGGCGGAGGGAGGCACCCTCTGGGTCGAGCGGCGGGAGGATGGACTCTGGCTGACCGGTCCGGCCCGCACCATCTGCACCGGTGCCCTCAGCCCGGAATGGGTCGTGGGGGTGCACGGGACGAAAAACAGTTGACAACCGGGTCGGATTTGGGCGAAAATGGAGGGGAGGAAAACCAAAAGGCGGGGCACGGTGGCCCCGCATCGGGAGGAATTTTTATGCGCAGCAGCGGGATTCTGCTGCCGCTGAGCAGCCTGTCGTCGCCGCACGGCATCGGCTGTGCCGGCAGGGAGGCCTATCGGTTTGTCGATTTTCTGAAAGCCGCGGGACAGCGGTACTGGCAGATTCTGCCGCTGGGCCCCACCGGCTACGGGGACAGCCCCTACCAGAGCTTTTCGGCCTTTGCCGGCAGCCCCTACTACATCGACCTCGACGATCTGGCCGAGCGGGGACTGCTGACCACGGCGGAGATCGATGCCGTTGATTTTGGGGCGGATCCCGGCCGGGTCGATTACGGCCTGCTGTTTGAAAACCGCTTTGGACTGCTGAAACGGGCGGCCGGGCGGATGGATCCGCAGGACCCGGCGCTCACCGCGTTTTTCGCTGAGAACGCCGACTGGCTGGAGGACTACGCCCTCTTCATGGCGCTCAAGGAGGAGCGGGGGCAGGTCGGCTTTCAGCGCTGGCCCGCCGCGCTGTGCGGCCGCCATCCCCGCGCACTGGCTGCCGCCCGCCGCCGGCTCGCCGACGAGATCTTTTTCTGGAAGGCGGCCCAGTATCTGTTCTTTGACCAGTGGACGAAACTCAAGGCGTACGCCAACCAAAAGGGGATCCGGATCATCGGGGATCTGCCGATCTATGTCTCGCCGGACTCCGCCGATCTGTGGGCGAACGGGCCGCTGTTCCAGCTGGACGCGCGGGGCCGCCCGTCCGAGGTCGCGGGGGTGCCGCCGGACGCCTTTTCCGATGAGGGACAGCTGTGGGGCAACCCGCTGTACGACTGGAAGGCGCACAAGAAACAGGGGTACCGCTGGTGGCTGCGCCGGCTCGCCGTCGCGGCGAGCCTGTATGATCTGATTCGGATCGACCATTTCAGGGGGGTTGAGAGCTACTACGCGATCCCAGCGGGGGCAAAGAACGCGGTACACGGCCGCTGGCAGAAGGGACCGGGAATGGACTTTGTCGGCGCGATCCGCTCACAGCTGCCGCAGCTGGGCATCATCGCGGAGGATCTCGGCCTTCTGACCCCGGCGGTGCGCCGGCTGCTCGCGGCGAGCGGATTTCCCGGCATGAAGGTGCTGCAGTTTGCCTTTGATCCGTCGGGCAGGAGCGACTATCTGCCCTTCCGCTATCCCCGCAATACGGTGGTCTACACCGGTACCCACGACAACACCACCACCGAGGACTGGCAGCGGAGTGCAGATCCGCGCGAGGTGGCATTTGCCCGGCGGTACCTCGATGTCCCACAGGGGGAGAGCGTGACCCCCGCGATGATCCGGGCGGCACTGGGCAGCGTCGCCGACACCTGCATCATCCCGATGCAGGACTATCTCGCGCTCGGAAAAGAGGGCCGGATCAACACCCCCGGCACACTGGGGGGCAACTGGACCTGGCGGATGTTGCCGGGGACGGTGAACCGGGCCCTCGCAAAGCAGATCCGGGCGCTGACCCGGCTGTACGGCAGAATTTGAGGACAAAAAAACAGACGAAGGAATAACCTTCGTCTGTTTTGTTTATTCGGACTCGAGCAGCGGCAGGATCCGCGCGAGCGACGCGTCCGCCATCTCGTCGGTCGAGTTGTAGTAGAGCAGAAGATTCTCGCTGGTCTTCGGATCGCCAAGGGTGTCGGGGATGCTGAAATCAATCCCCTTGATGTACTCATCCCAGTGCTCCAGTTTCCAGGTGTCCCGGTCGGAGTTGCGGCCGATCATCCGCTGATGGCAGACCTCGGGGTCGGTGACGATCCAGATGACCACCAACTTTGCCCCCATGCCGTCCAGCTTGTCCCGCAGCGCCCTCATATAGGCGGCGTCCCGCACCTCACGGCTGAAGGGGGCGTTGATGAGAACGGTGTCGTCGTAGTTCAGCGCCTCAAACCCGAGGGCGAGGATGACCTCGTATTCATAATCCCGGATATTGGCCTCAAAGAAGTCGGAGCTGCGGTTGTAGGGCTGCCCCGCCACCGCAAAGATCTGTTTTGAGAGCGGAATCAGGGTGTCCTTGTCTAGATAAACGACATGGCTGAGGGCGGTGGCAAGCCGTTTGGAGAGCCGCGTTTTGCCACAGCCGGGAGGAGAGGTGACGAGAATCATCTTTTTCATGCGCGACCTCCTTGGGGCCCGGGGTTGATTGAAAAGCAGATACAAGCCGATATCACGCCTATTCTATCACATTCTGCGGCAAATGTCGATTTGTTCGCAAAAAATTATAATCAATCAAGACCGGTGGCGAGCAGCGGGATCAGATTGATGACCGGCTCCTCGTAGGGATGCGCCTGTTTGACCAGTTCGATCGTCCGTTTTGCCTGTGAAAAAAGGCAACAGATCTCGATTTTCAGCTCATCTGCGCGGCAGAGCTCCCCGACCGCTCCGAGAAACGGATGGGTGCCCTCCAGCGGCCGCCAGTAACCGGTCACCCGGCTGACCGAGAGACACTGATCATACCGTCCGATATGCCCGGCGTCGGCCGCGGCGAGCGCCTGCCGCACCGGCTCAAAAAAATCCTCCGGGACAAAGATCTCGAGCTTGCAGTACTTGGGTTCCATCACAGTTCCTCCTCAAATCCCTGCAGAAAGCGGTCAGTCAGGGTAAAATGGCTGCGCCGGAAGGAGATCAAACCGTCGTCCCGCAGCCTGCCCAGCATCGAGGACATCGCGCTGCGGTCGACGCAGAGATAGTCGGCGAGCTGCTGGCGGTCAAACGGAATGGTAAAGCTGCGGCTGCCGCAGAGCTGGTACTGCTCAAACAGATAGGAGAGCAGTTTTTCCCGGGTGCTGCGCTTGGACAGATGCCCGATCCGGCGGCTGAGCAGCAGGTCCTTTTCGGCGAGCACCGCGAGCATGTTCGAGATGAGGACGGCCTGATACTGTTCAAGACCGGCATGGGGGGAGAGCAGCCGCCGGAACGCGAGCCAGAGCACCCGGCAGCCGCCGGCAGCCCGCACACAGATGTCGGTGGGCAGCGGGCCGGATACCGCACAGGCAAACGCCTCGCCAAAGAGGTCGGGCGGCTCGAGCTCGGTGAGCAGGGTGCGGGTGCCGGAGTACTCCTCTCGCAGCACATGGGCGCGCCCCTCCAGCAGAATGCCGATTTTTCCCCTCGCACCCTCCGGGCGCAGCAGCAATGCATTCTGAAAATAGCTCCGCCGCTGCCCGTCGAGCAGGGCGAGAATCTCATCAAAGCGCTCCGGCGCCAGACCGGAAAAGAGCCGGCAGGCGGCGAGCGTCTCGCGCTCCTGTGATTGCAAGCAGATCCCCCCAAAAAATAATGCTGTCGCCACTATACTACTATATTTGCCGCCGGCAGGCAAATTAAAAAAGGTTCCTGTGAAAAACAGGAACCTCGTAAAGTTCAGCGGCTGAGCAGTTCGAGCGCATACCGGCCGCAGTCGGCGATCAGCTGCTGCATCCGCTCGGCCTCAAACGGATAGCCGAGCGCGAAGAGCGAGAGATAAAGGTGGGCGAGCAGCGCGGAATCCTGCTCCCCCGCGGCGAGGGCCAGCCGGGCCAGCGCGCCGAGCGAAGAGAGCAGCGCAAGCCGCAGCGCGGTGCGCGCGCGGTCGGATTCGGCGAGCAGCTCCCGCAGCGGGTATTCCGCGGTCCGCCCGCAGGGACAGGCGCAGCTCGCGCAGGAGGGCACCAGCCGGTCCTTGGCTGCCCGCAGTGCCAGAATAGCCGCCTGCAGCGTCTCTTCCGGCGCGGTCTGCCCGGTGAGGGCGAGCCCCTCCAGCATCGCGCGGTCGGTCTCGGGATCGGGGGACTCGTTCTCGGCGGCACGGCCGAGGGCGATCAGCGCGCCGATCAGTTCGTTCTGAAAGATCATTTCAAGCTGTTCCATCGCGCTCACTCCGACAGGATCCGGCCGTCGGCCGAGAGCACCACCACATGCCAGGGCAAAAATTTGCCGCTGGCCAGGATCGCCCGCTTGACCGCCTGCTCGATGCCGCCGCAGCAGGGCACCTCCATCCGCAGCACCGTGATGCTGCGGATCTCGTTGTTCTGAAGGATTGCGGTCAGTTTTTCACTGTAGTCCACCGCATCGAGTTTCGGGCAGCCGATCAGGGTGATGCGGCCCCGGATGAACCGGCGGTGGATATCCCCGTAGGCGAAGGCGGTGCAGTCCGCTGCGACCAGCAGATCGGCGCCCTCAAAATAGGGGGCGGTCACCGGCACCAGCTTGATCTGCACCGGCCACTGGGAGAGGGCGCTGGGCAGCTCCGGCGCAGCGGCATCAGACGCAGCGTCGTGGTTCAGCGCACGGCTGCGGCTGCCGGGGCAGCCGCAGGGCTCTTCTGCGCCGGCCTGCTCCTTCGCGGCCTTTGCGGCCAGGACCGCCGCATGGTCGTAGGCGGGGGCCTCCCGCTCTTCAAAGCTGATCGCGCCGGTCGGGCAGGCGGGCAGACAGTCCCCCAGTCCGTCGCAGTAGTCCTCCCGCATCAGGCGGGCCTTGCCGTTCACCATACCGATCGCACCCTCGTGACAGGCCTTGGCGCAGAGGCCGCAGCCGTTGCACTTCTCTTCGTCGATCCGGATAATTTTGCGTTTCATCACAGAGACCTCCTGTTTTGTTCTGCACTAAGCATACCATCTCGGCCGGTCAATGTATGTTGTCTTTGCAACAAAATGAAAACTGCGGTCAAAACCATTCGTCGTTGCACTGAAAGGCCATCAGAGCGCTGTCGATGCCGAGCAGGATCAGATAGAGACCGGACAGCCAGCGCAGGGTGGTCAGGGTGAAGAGCGGACTCATTAGCATCAAAAAGCCCAACACAAGGCCGATGACGTTGAGGACGATGCCAAAGGTGCAACCGCCGCCGTAGAAAAACCGGAGATGGTGCAGGTGGAACAGCCGGGAGATGCAGTGGGAGATGAACCAGAGCGGGAACAGGATGGTCAGCGCCAGCGCACCGGTCCGGGGATAGACCAGCAGCATGACACCGGCCATTACACTGACGATTCCCGCGATCAGCGAGATGACCGGCCCAAAGCCGAAGTCGTGCGAAAGGCGGGCGTAGATCACCAGATCGGTCACCCCGAGGATTACCGCGGCGATGCCGTAGAGAAAGACCATGCCGGTCAGCACAAGAGTTGGATGGGCGAGGGCAAGGACCCCCAGCGCGATCAGCAGGATGCCGAGCACCAGCTCGACCCAGAAAAGACCGGAACGTCTGTTCATTGCTTGTCGCCTCCCGTCAGAATCCGCATGAACTCCTCGCCGGTGATGGTCTCCTTCTCGTAGAGGAACCGGGCGAGCTCGTCCAGCTTGTCGCGGTTGTCCTCCAGAATCTTCTTCGCTTTTTGGTGCTGGGTGCGGACCAGATCCACCACCCGCCGGTCGATCTCCTTTTGGGTGTCGGGGGAGCAGGAGAGGGAGGCGTCGCCGCCGAGGTACTGGTTGTTCACCGTCTCCATTGCGACCATGTCGAACTCCTCGCTCATGCCGTACCGGCTGATCATCGCGCGGGCGAGCTTGGTCGCCTGTTCGATGTCGTTGGACGCGCCGGTGGTGACCTGCCCGAACACCACCTCTTCGGCGGCCCGGCCGCCGGTAAAGGTGGCGATCTTGTTCTCAAGCTCCTCCTTGGTCATCAGGTACTTGTCCCCGGTCTCCACCTGCATGGTGTAGCCCAGTGCGCCGGAGGTGCGGGGGATGATGGTGATCTTCTGGACAGGGGCGGAGCCGGTCTGCTTTGCGGCGACCAGCGCATGGCCGATCTCATGGTAGGCGACGATCCGCTTTTCCTGATCCGAGAGCACCGCGTTCTTCTTCTGATAGCCGGCGATGACTACTTCAATGCTCTCCTCGAGGTCCGCCTCGTTGACGATGGTGCGGCCGCTGCGCACCGCGCGCAGTGCGGCCTCATTGATGATGTTGGCCAGCTCGGCGCCGGACGCGCCGGCCGCCATCCGGGCGACGGTGTGAAAATCGACATCCTCCGCCGTCTTGATCTTCTTGGCGTGTACCTTCAAGATCGCCTCCCGACCCTGCAGGTCGGGCAGCTCGACCGGCACCCGGCGGTCAAACCGGCCCGGACGGGTCAGTGCGGGATCCAGGGATTCCGGCCGGTTGGTGGCGGCCAGGATGATCACGCCGGTATTCCCCTCAAAGCCAT
>DXIA01000183.1 GCA_019113125.1 Candidatus Pygmaiobacter gallistercoris
CAGCGGCGAGGGTGCCGAGGATGTCGTCCGCCTCATATCCCTCGGCGGTGACCATCCGGTAGCCCAGATCTCCCAGCAATTCCTTCAGCAGCGGCATCTGCTGGGCCAGCTCCTCCGGCATTCCCTTGCGGGTACCCTTGTAGCCGTCGTACCGCTTGTGGCGAAAGGTCGGTGCCGGCAGGTCGAACGCGACCGCCACCGCATCCGGTTTTTCGTCCGCCAGCAGCTTGAGCAGGATATTCATAAAGCCCACGATGCCGTTGGTGTACCGGCCATCCTTGGTGGTGAGCAGCTTGATGCCGTAAAAAGCGCGGTTGACGATGCTGTTGCCGTCGATCGCGAGAAGTTTCATGGTGTTTGGCCCCCTTGTCTGTTCCGGCGCTGAACCGTTCAAAAATAGCATACCCCATTTTCCGCCGGATGTAAACGGTCCCCCCACCGGCGCGACGAGAGCAGCGGATTTTTTTCATAAAATACTGGCGCAGCATTGCAGTTTAAGGTATACTTAAAGCAACAAAACCGAACAAGGGGGCATTGGGATGAACAACCGAATCAAACAGAGCTATCTGCAGCTCGCACAGCGCACCGGCTTGCGGCTGGATGAAAATGGCGGCGGGCTGTACGGTGTGCGGGACGGATACAGCGTCGTGGTCTATGCGCCAAACCCGAACCAGCCGTTTCTGCTGACGGTGGAGTGCGCCGCCGGACGGGACGGGGGGCCGCTGACCGGGGATGAGATCCGCCGGTTCAAGGGAGAAAATCCCGCGGTGGGCGGTCTGGTGCAGAACGGCTGCACCCTCCGGATGCCGGTCAAGGCCAAACGGAAGGTGGAGCAGACGGCGGAGAATCTCGAGGCAGGTCTTTCCGCTCTGACCTCCTTTTTGCGGGCAAACGGCTATCGCAGCTGCTGCGCCGGATGCGGGCGGGAGCTGCCGGTCGCGCCGCGGTACATTGCGGGCCGGTACGCGCTGCTCTGCCCGAGCTGCTATGCGCAGATTGAGCAGCGCAACAGCGAGCAGCAGGCCCGCAAGAACCAGAAGAGCGAGAACATCGTCGGCGGCATCGTGGGTGCGCTGCTGGGCTGCCTGATCGGAGTGGTCTGCATCGTGCTGATCAGCCAGCTTGGCTATGTGGCCGCTCTCTCGGGGCTGGTGATGGCGGTCTGCGCCCTCAAGGGGTACGAGCTGCTGGCGGGCAAGCTCTCCCCGGTGGGAATCGTCCTCTCCTCGGTGCTGATGCTGGTAATGACCTATCTGGGTGATCGGATCGACTGGGCCCTGATCGCCGCACGGGAGTTGGAGCTCAGCTTTTTCGATGGATTTCGGATCATCCCGATGCTGCTGGCCGAGGGCGGCATCGATCCCTCGAACTACTGGGGCAATCTCGCGATGCTCTATCTCTTCCTGCTGGTCGGCGCCGTACCGACTATTCTGGCAGCGATGAAGAATCAGAAAAAGGCACAGCAGATCTACAGCCTCGATCAATAAAAAACGACAGCCGGTCGGGCAGATGCCCGACCGGCTGTTTTTTCACAAATCCTCTTTGGTATTTTCCCCGTTTTTGTGTTACAATAATTTATCCCCCGCACTTTGGGGGATAAATTGTGAGTATGGGAGAAAACCTTTGCAGATTGGAAGTTTAACTCTGGCGCCCGGCGCCCTCTTCGCGCCGATGGCCGGACTCTCGGACGCGAGTGCCCGCCGATTGATGACCGCTCATGGCGCCGTTGCGGCGGTCAGCGAGATGGTCAGCGCCAAGGCGCTGACCTATGGGGACAAAAAGACGGCAGCACTGCTGCGGGGCGGCGCAGGGGATGCGCCCTACGGCATTCAGCTGTTCGGCAGTGAGCCGGACACGATGGCAAAGGCGGCAAAACTGGTACTGCGCTACCACCCCGACTACATCGACATCAACATGGGCTGCCCCGCACCCAAAATCACCGCGACCGGCGCGGGCAGTGCGCTGATGCGGGACCCCGCGCTCTGCGGGCGGATCGTCGCGGCGGTCTGCGGGGCGGTGGAGCTACCGGTCACCGTCAAGATCCGCAAGGGCTGGGACGATGAGACGGTCAGCTGTGTCGAGGTCGCCCGCTGCTGTGCGGCGGCCGGGGCGGCGGCGATCGCGATCCACGGCCGCACCCGGGAGCAGATGTACACCCCGCCGATCGACCCCGGCTGTATCGCGGCGGTCAAGGCGGCGGTCTCGGTCCCGGTGATCGGCAACGGGGACATCACCAGCGCAGCCGACGCGCTCGCCCTGATCGAACAGACCGGCTGTGACGCGGTGATGGTCGGCCGGGGCGCGCTGGGCAACCCCTGGCTGTTCGAGGAGATCCGGGCCGCACTGACCGGCAAAACCCCGCCCCCGCCGCCCGACCTGCGCCGGCGGATGCGGACGATGTGCGAACAGCTCTACGCGATGTGCGAAGAAAAAGGCGAGAGCCTCGCGATGCGTCAGGCCCGCTCCCAGGCGCCCTACTATATGCGGGGTCTGCGGGGGGCCGCCCAGCTGCGGCGGGCCGCCGTCAGCCTGACCTGCTACCGGGACGCCGAGGCGCTGGCCGAGCTGGCTCTCTCGCTCAATCCCGGGCAGTGACCGGTCACTCCTCCGCCTTCAGCTCGTCGAGGGTGCGGGTGTAGGCCGGCAGCATTGTCTCGATAAAATAATCCGCCTCGGGCAGCGCCATCGCCGCGAGGGCCGCCCGCTGGGTGGCCTCGGCGCTGGCGAACTCGAGGTTGCCGCTCTGCCGCTCCTCGATGCACTTGATGAGGGCGGAGAGTCGGTCGGCCGCTTTGAGAATCTTCTTTTCCCGCTCGTTCAGATCCCCGCCGCAGACCGCGCGGCCCAGCGGCCGGCGGATCTCGGGCGGGGCAAGGGCGGTCAGCCGCTCTTCCGCCTGTCGCTCGAGCTCTTTATAGGCGTTTTTGAGCAGCTCGCTGCTGTACTTGACCGGGGTGGGCAGATCGCCGGTCAGGATCTCGGCTGCGTCGTGGTAGAGCGCTGCGACTGCAACCCGCTGTGGTTCGACCTGCGCACCGAACCGGTGCTGCGCGAGCAGTGCCAGCAGATGGGCGAGCTGAGCGGTCTCGGCGGTGTGCTCGGCGAGGTTTTCCTGCCGCACCGCCCGCATCAGCCCCCAGCGGGTGATATACCGCATCCGGGAGAGCAGGGCGGAGAAGGGATAACTCTTCATCATATTCCTCTTTTCTGACACATTTTGTGGTGTTTTTTCGTTTCTCTTTCTGTAAGATGATTATAAAAGCTGTCCGCCCGCGGCGCAAGTCCCTTGCGCGGGGCGGCTTTTGGAGGGGATTTTTTTGAACCAAGCTCTGCGTGCACAGCACCCCGTCCGCCGGCCGGCGCTGCGGGCCTTTGCGATCTCTGCACTGGCCGCCCTTGTGCTGTTTCTGCCGTTTCTGGTGGTGGACAAGGGGTTCTTTCTCTACTGCGGCGACTTCAACAGCCAGCAGATCCCGTTCTACCAGTACTGCCAGCAGTTCATCCAGTCGGGCGGCGGCTCCTTCAGCTGGGCGACCGACCTCGGCAGCGGCTTTCTGAACACCTATTCCTTCTACACGCTGGGCTCGCCCTTCTTCTGGCTCTCCTGCCTGCTGCCCAATCACTGGCTGCCCTATGCGATGGCGCCGCTGCTCTGCCTCAAATTCGGGGTCGGCGGGCTCGGGGCTTATCTCTACCTGCGCCGGTACACCAAGACGATCAACGGCGCGCTGATCGGCAGCGCCCTGTTTACTCTCTCCGGCTGGGGGATCTACAACATCTTCTTCAACCACTTCATCGACTGCATGGTGCTCTTTCCCTTCCTGCTCGCGGCGCTGGACTGCTACATCTATGACAAGCAGCGGGCGGTGCTGCCGCTGGCCATTGCGGTCAACCTGCTGTGCAACTACTTCTTCTTTGTCGGCGAGGCGCTCTTCGTCGCGCTCTATTTCTTCATCAAGCTCGGCGCGAAGGATTACCGGCTGAGCCTGCGGGAGTTTTTCCAGCTTGCCTTCGAGGTGGTGGTCGGCTGCCTGCTGGGCTGCCTTTTGATCTTCCCCGCGGCGGCGAGCCTGCTGGAAAATCCCCGCACCGACAACTTTGCCAACGGCTACGGCATGCTGTTCTACGGCAAGGTACACCAGTACTTTGCAATCCTCCGCAGCCTGCTCGTCCCCCCCGATCCGCCCTACCTGCCCGGCGTCTTCAGCCAGGCGACGGTCAAGTGGACCAGCATGTCCGGCTACCTGCCTCTGGTGAGCATGGCGGGGGTCCTGGCCTGGTGCCGCGCCCGCCGGGGCAGCCCTCACAAGCGGATCCTCGCGGTCTCGCTGGTGATGGCGCTGGTGCCGATCCTCAACTCGGCCTTCTACGCCTTCAACTCGAGCTACTACGCCCGCTGGTACTATATGCCGGTGCTGCTGATGGCGCTGGCCACCGTCAACGCGCTCGAGGATGAGGACGTCGATCTGGTCGGCGGTATCCGGCTGACCGCGATCCTGATCGCTCTGTTCGCGGTCTTCGGTCTGGTGCCGGCCAAGGAGGAGGAGAGCTGGACCATCGGGGTCGCGGACAACGCGGCGCTCTTCTGGCTCACCCTGCTGCTCGGGCTGCTCGGGCTGCTGATCTTCTACTGTATCGTCAGCTGGACCCGCGGTGAAAAGCGGTTTGCCCGCACCATGCTCGCCGGGGTGCTCGCCTTCGGGGTGTTTACCGGCATCGTCCACATCTCGGTGGGCAAGTTCCCGCAGTGGGAGGGCGACTCGGACTACAAGCGCGAGACCTACGATGTGATCGACGCGATCGAGCTGCCGCGCGACCATTTCTACCGGATCGACACCTACGAGTGTTATGAGAATCTCGGGCTCTTTCTCGATCTGCCCTGTATCCGCTGTTTCAACAGCACCGTCTCCCCCAGCATCCTCAAATTCTACCCCACCGTCGGGGTCAAGCGAGACGTCTCCTCCAAACCGGAGACCAATCTCTTTGCGCTGCGGGGGCTGCTGAGCGTGGAGTATCTGCTGATGCCGGTCGACGCCCAGGCCAACTACGAGGCGGAGGAGACCACCACCGGATTCGTCTTCGACTATCTGACCGGGGACGGTGTCTACGCGGTCTGGCGCAACGAGAACGCGGTGCCGATGGGTTTCACCTATGATTACTATGTGCTGCCCGAGACGGCGGAGAAGGTCTCCACCAGCTACCGCAGCAATCTCTACCTGCGGGCGATCGAGCTGAGCGAGGAGCAGGTCGCCCGGTACGGCGAGAACCTCGAGCCGCTGCCGGAGGATCAGCTCTATATCTCCTCCTATACCCGCTATGTCGAGGATTGCGACGACCGACGGGCCAATGCCTGCGACAGCTTTGTCGCCACCCGCAGCGGTTTCACCGCCACCATCAATCTGGACAAGGAGAACCTGGTCTTCTTCTCGGTGCCCTATGACGAGGGATTCTCGGCCACCGTCAACGGCGAAGAGGCAGAGGTGCTCGAGGTTGACGGCGGACTGATCGCGATCCCCGCCGGCGCGGGGGACAATGAAATCGTCCTCACCCTGACCCCGAAGTGGCTGCCGCTCTCCTGCGGGTTGACCCTGCTGGGTGCGCTGCTCTTCGCCGGCTATCTCGCGGTGGTGCTGTATGACCGGCGCAAGAACGGTCCGCCGACCGGCCGGTTTGTTCCGCTCGAGGTCGCCGCAGACCACCCCGGCGCGGGCTGGACACTGCCGGAGCCGGAACCGAAAAATGAGGACGAATCCCAGGAGGACTGACTGCATGGATCTCACAAAACAGCTTGCGGGGGAGTTTTCGCTCCGCCCCGGGCAGGTGGAAAATATCATCTCGCTTATCGACGCGGGCAACACCATCCCCTTCATCGCCCGCTATCGCAAGGAGCAGACCGGCAGCGTCGACGATCAGCTGCTGCGGGAGCTGGACGAGCGGCTGACCTATCTGCGAAATCTCGAGAAACGGCGCGGGGAAATCCGCACCGCGATCGAGGAGCAGGGCAAGCTGACCGAATCGCTTGCCGCCTCCCTTGACGGGGCGGTGACGCTGGCCCAGCTCGAGGACCTCTACCGGCCCTACCGCCCCAAGCGGAAGACCCGGGCCAGCATTGCCCGGGAGCAGGGGCTCGCGCCGCTGGCGGCGCTGCTGCGCAGCCAGCGGGATCCCAGACCGCCGCTTGAGATCGCCAGAGACTATCTCAATCCGGAAAAGGGAGTGGACACCCCCGAGGCGGCGCTCGCCGGCGCACAGGATATCATTGCCGAGGAGCTGAGCGACGACGCCCGGCTGCGGGGGCTGCTGCGTGGTCTGCTGCTGCACAGCGGGGTGCTGGTCAGCCGGGCCGCCGGCGAGGAGGACAGTGTCTACGCCCCCTACTACGATTTCCGGGAGCCGGTCGCAAAGATCGCCGGTCATCGGATCCTCGCGATCGACCGTGGCGAGCGGGAGAAGTTTCTCAAGGTCACGGTCGAGCTGGACGAGTCCCAGGCGCTCGGGCTGATCTGCCGCACCCTCTCCCCCAAAAGCAATGCCTGCGGCGCGCTGCTGGAGCAGGCCGCGGCGGACAGCTGGCGGCGGCTGCTCTTCCCCTCCCTCGAGCGGGAGCTGCGGGCGGCGCTGACCGAGCGGGCGGACGAGGGGGCGATCCGGGTTTTCGGTGAAAATCTGCGCAGTCTGCTGCTGCAGCCGCCGATCCGGGGCAAGGTGGCGCTCGGGATGGATCCCGGTTACCGGATGGGCTGTAAGCTCGCAGTGGTGGACCCCACCGGCCGGGTACTCGAGACCGCCGTCATCTACCCCACCGAGCCGCACAAACGGATCGCCGAGGCCAAGGCGACGATGCGCCGGCTGATCACCGCCCACGGGGTCAAGATCATCGCGATCGGCAATGGCACCGCCGGGCGGGAGACCGAGCTGTTTGCCGCCGACCTGCTCAAAGAGCTCGGCGGCGGGATCTCCTATATGGTGGTCAGTGAGAGCGGCGCGTCGGTCTATTCGGCCTCAAAGCTCGCGGCCGAGGAATTCCCCGACTTCGACGTCAACCTGCGCAGCGCGGTGAGCATCGCCCGCCGGCTGCAGGACCCGCTGGCCGAACTGGTCAAAATCGACCCCAAGGCGATCGGGGTCGGCCAGTACCAGCACGACATGCCCGCCGCCCGGCTGGATGAGGCGCTGGACGGGGTGGTGGAGTCCTGCGTCAACACGGTGGGGGTGGACCTCAACACCGCCAGTGCGCCGCTGCTCTCCCATATCGCCGGCATCACCAAGACGGTGGCAAAGAACATCGTCGCCCGGCGGGACGCCGAAGGCCCCTACCACACCCGCCGCGAACTGCTCAAGGTACCGAAACTCGGCCCGAAGGCATTCGAGCAGTGCGCCGGATTTCTGAGGCTGCCCGGTGGCGAGGAACCGCTCGACGCGACCGCCGTCCACCCCGAGAGCTACGCCGCAGCCCGGGGGCTGCTCGCCCGGTGCGGATTCACCGCACAGGAGATCGGCACCCCTGCGCTGGATGCGCTGGAGGATCGAATGCGGGCGATCGGCAAGCAGCAGCTCGCCGACGCGCTGGGCATTGGTTTGCCGACCCTCGCGGATATCGCCGCCGAGCTGCGCCGGCCCGGCCGAGATGTGCGGGACACCCTGCCCCCGCCGCTGCTGCGCACCGACGTGATGAAACTCGAGGACCTGCGCCCCGGCATGGAGCTGACCGGAACGGTGCGGAACGTCATCGACTTCGGCGCCTTTGTCGACATTGGGGTGCACCAGGATGGACTGGTCCACATCAGCCAGCTGTCCGATCGGTATGTCAAAAACCCCGGCGAGGTGGTCTCGGTCGGGGATGTAGTCAAGGTACGGGTGCTCTCGGTGGATGTTCCAAAAAAGCGAATCAGCCTGACAATGAGATCCGAGAAGAAACAAGAAAGCGCAGACCGGGCACAGCCAAAGCGCCCCTCTCAGCGGAGATAAAAAAGGCAGAGCCTGAGGTGTGTCAGGATAAGAAAACAACGCCGTAAAAAGGCCGCTTTTGCGCGGCTGCGGCGTCAAAC
>DXIA01000184.1 GCA_019113125.1 Candidatus Pygmaiobacter gallistercoris
GCATGCATATGGTTTTAACGTTAAAACTATGACGGAAAGTTCGTGTGTCGCTGAGTTGATGAAGCTATATCAATCCATGACATCAGGAAAGTAAAATAAACGGCAGATGTTTTGTTACATCTGCCGTTTTATTTACTACCTTTCCCGCCTACTTCGACACGATTTCAAGTTCATCATATGAACAATTTCTAAAAACAGTAAAATGGTGTAATTCATTTTACCAAGTTACACCCTTGTTTAAACTTTTTTATGCGGCGCTGGTAATATTTTTCATCTTCCGGCCGCAGCGTCGGCCCACCGCAGGAAATCGCAGATCTCGGAGATCGCCCCTCTGATGCACAGCTCATTGAGTAGCTCATATCGGCACCGGAATAGAGGTGGCGGTGGTCGGCCGCCTCTGGACGGCGAAGAGGCTACTCAACGCCTGCACCCCCGCACCGCGGCCGCCGACCGAATTCTCGGCATCCCAACCGATTTCCTATCATAAAAAAGAACCGGGGAATCTCCCCGGTTCTTTTTTTGTTTAGACTAACCGCTTTGTCTTCCAGCGGCCGCTGAGATACCGTCCGAGAAAGAGGATCACCCGGACGATCCAGTCGACATACATCGCGTACCAGACCCCGTTGATCCCCATCCCGAACCGCTGGGCCAGCAGGTAGGACAGGCCGATCCGGAAGGCCCACATCGAGATCATCGAGGCGGCCATCGTGAACTTCACATCGCCGGCGGCCCGCAGGATGTTCGGGAAGGTGAAACTCATCACCCAGATCAGCGCGCCCAGCAGGTAGTAGGTGTACATGATCTCCTTGGTGAGGGCCGCGGTCTCGGCCGAGAGGGAGAAGGGCAGGATCACCACCGGCAGCGCGACGGCGAACAGCAGGCAGAGGGTCGCCTTGCAGAGGAAGGCGAGGAAGGTGAGTTTCTTGCCGTACCTGACCGCCTGGTCGTAGTCCTTCGCGCCGACGCACTGGCCGATGACGGTGGTCATCGACAGGCCGATCGCCTGGGCCGGGATCTGGGGCAGGGTGCACAGGGTGTTGCAGACCGCGTTCGCCGCGATGGCGACGGTGCCGAAGGTGGCGACCAGGCTCTGGACCAGGATCTTGCCGATCTGGAACATCCCGTTCTCGAGGCCGTTGGGCACCCCGATGCCGAGGATCCGGCGGATCATCCGCCCCTCCGGCCGGAAGGCGCGCCAGCCGGTCAGGGTGATCTGGAGAATCGGGTTGCGCAGCAGCCAGAGCAGCATCGCGGCGCCGACGATCCGGGAGATCAGGGTCGGGATCGCCGCCCCGACGACCCCCCAGCCGAGGCCGAAGATGCAGATCGCGTTGCCGACGATGTTGACCGCGTTGGCGATCAGCGAGGCCTTGAGCGAGACCTTGCTGTTGCCCATCGAGCGGAAGATCGCCGCCCCGGCGTTGTAGACCGCGATAAACGGGTAGGAGAGGGCGGTGATCAGAAAGTAGTTCTCGGCATCGGTCATGACCACCGGGTCGACCGCGCCGAAGAGCCAGCGCAGCACCGGGCCGCGGGCGACGGCGCAGAGCACCCCGAGCCCCCCGCCGAGCACCGCGACGATGAAGACCAGCTGCTTTGCGGCCCGGTTGGCCCGGGTCTCGTCCCTCGTGCCGAGGTACTGGCTGACCACGATCGCGCCGCCGGCGGCGAGGGCCGAGAAGACGTTGATCATCAGCACGTTGAGGGAGTCGACCAGCGAGACCGCCGAGACGGCGCTCTCCCCGGCGTTTGCCACCATGACGGTGTCCATCATGCCGGTGAGCACCAGCAGAAACTGCTCGCCCACCAGCGGCCAGATCAGCCGCCGCAGCGCGGCGTTCGAGAACATCGGTTTTTCGATTGTCTGGGTCTGTTCCACCCGCCCATCTCCTCTTTTACAAAAATTTTACCTCCAAAATTCTATTCCCTTCCCCCGCCCTTGTCAACACCCGCAGGGCTGGTATAATAAAGGGAGAAAAACCCTGCGCGCAGCGCTCAGGAAAGGAAGTTTTGAAGATGAAGATTGTTCTGCTGGAATCCCTCGCGGTCAGCGATCAGCGGGTGGCCGCCCTCGCCGCGCCGCTGATCGCCGCCGGTCACAGCTTTACCGCCTATGCGGACGGCGCGACCGACGAGGCGGTGCTCATCGAGCGGGCGAAGGACGCCGACATCCTGATGGTCGCGAGCAGCCCGCTGCCCGCCGCGGTGGTCGCCGCCTGTGACCACCTCAAGCTGATCTCGGTCGCCTTCACCGGGGTGGACCACCTGCCGATGGCCCTCTGTCGGGAGCGGGGGATCCTGGTCTCGAACTGCGCCGGCTACTCGAACGAGAGCGTCGCCGAGCTGGTCTTCGGGATGGTCTTCTCGCTGCTGCGCCGGATCCCGGCCTGCGACAAGGCGGCCCGCGCGGGCGGCACCAAGGCGGGGCTGGTCGGCTTTGAGCTCGCCGGCAAGACCTTCGGCATCGTCGGCACCGGCGCGATCGGGCTGCGGGTGGCCGCCCTCGCCAAGGCGTTCGGCTGCAAGCTGGTCGGCTACAGCCGCTCTGAGCGCCCCGAGGCAAAGGCGCTCGGCCTCACCTATCTGCCGCTCGACGAGCTGATGGCCACCGCCGATGTGGTCAGCCTCCACGTCCCGGCGACCGACGCGACCCGCGGGCTGATCGGCAAAGCGCAGATCGCGAAGATGAAACGGGACGCGCTGCTGATCAACACCGCCCGCGGCCCGGTGCTGGACAGCGCCGCCCTCGCCGCCGCCCTCAACGAGGGGCGGATCGCCGGCGCCGGCATCGACGTCTTCGAGACCGAGCCCCCGATCCCGTCGGACCACCCGCTGCTCTGCGCGCCGAACACCATCCTGACCCCCCATGTCGCGTTTGCGACCGCCCAGAGCATGGAGGTGCGGGCCGGCATGGTCTTTGAGAATGTCAGCTGCTACCTCGAGGGCAAGCCCCGCAACCTGATGGGCTGAAATTTCTCCCAAAACAACAACGGCAGATCCCGCGGGATCTGCCGTTTTTTTATCTGTCACACCACCTGGAACA
Organism: Candidatus Pygmaiobacter gallistercoris; assembly: GCA_019113125.1. GTDB lineage: Bacteria > Bacillota > Clostridia > Oscillospirales > Ruminococcaceae > Pygmaiobacter > Pygmaiobacter gallistercoris. The sequence goes on from DXIA01000184.1 coordinate 3,044, forward strand.
GGAAGAACTTGAGGTAGTTGGTCTCCTCGACCCCCCAGAGGATCGGGTGGTCGGGGGCCTGCTGACGGGCCTCGATCTGCCGCAGCTGGACCCCGGCGTCCCGCGCCGCGGCGTGCAGCATCCTGATAAACAGCGGCTCGCTGGCGAAGTGGCTGCAGCTGCAGCTGGCGAGATACCCGCCCCGGGGCAGCAGTTTCATCGCCCGGTAGTTGATCTCCTTGTACCCCCGCATCGCGTGCTCCACCGTCCGCCGGCTCTTGGTGAAGGCGGGCGGGTCGAGGATGATGAAGTCGTAGGGATTGCCCCCCTCTGCGGCGAGGCGGGGCAGCAGGTCGAAGACGTCGGCGGCGAGAAAGTCCATCTTCCCCTCAAGGCCGTTGCGGACCGCGTTCTCCCGGGCGAGGGCGATCGCGCTCTCGCTGACGTCGACCGCTGTCACCTGCGCTGCGCCCCCCGCCGCGGCGTTGAGGGCGAAGGAGCCGGTGTGGGTGAAACAGTCGAGCACCCGCCGCCCCTTCGCGAGGGCGGCCACCGCCCGGCGGTTGTACTTCTGGTCGAGGAAGAACCCGGTCTTCTGGCCGTTCTCAAAGTCGACGCGGTACCGGATGCCGTTCTCCGAGATCTCGGTGGTGGTCTCCTGCGGGACCGCCTCCCCCGGCAGCGGGAAGAACCCCTTGCCCTCGGCAAGCCCCTCCTTCTCCCGCAGCGCGACGTCGTTGCGCTCATAGATCCCCGCGACCTGCCGTCCGTCCGTCCGCAAAATCTCGGCCAACAGCGGGAAAATCAGCCCCTTGCGCCGCTCGATCCCGACCGAGAGGGTCTGGGTGACAAGGTAGGGCCCGAACCGGTCGACGGTCAGCCCGGGCAGAAAATCCGCCTCCCCGAAGACGATGCGGCAGCAGTCGAGCTCGTCGGGGGCGAGCACCTGCTTGCGGTAGTCCCAGGCCCACTGCAGCCGGCGGCGCCAGAACCCCTCGTCGAACCGGTCGTTCGCGTTGCGGGAGAGCAGCCGCACCCGGATCTTGCTCTGCTCGCTCAGCATCCCGGTGCCGAGGTACCGCCCCTTCTCGCTGACGAGGTCGACCAGCGCGCCGTTCTCCGGCGCGGGGGTGGGGGCGAGACGGATCTCGTCGGCGTAGACCCAGGGGTGCCCGCCCTCGAGGGCGGCCTGGGCCTTCCGGCTGACGATGTAGGCGGGGTAGGGGCGCTGCTGTTTCACTCTGATTCCTCCTTCTCTGTGTCCTCCCATTATACCCCGGGCCGGGGGCGGCGGTCAAACGGTTGTTTCCTTCTCCCCGGCAGTTTGGTATAATGGGGACAATAAAATCGGAGGTGACAGCGGATGGAGATCGAGCGCAAATGGGCGATTGAGGGCTTTCCCGCGGGACTGCCCCAGATCGACGCGGCCCGGATGGAGCAGCGGTATCTGACCACCCGGCCGGTGGTGCGGATCCGGCGGGAGGAGCGGGGGGAGAAGGTCTCCCGGATCCTCTGCATCAAGGGGCCGGGCAACCTCGCGCGGGAGGAGATCGAGCTTTCGATCCCCGAGGAGACCTATGACCGGATCGCGGCGCTGATCGGCCACCCGCCGATCGTCAAGGCGTACCGCGCCTACCGGCTGCCGGGGGGCGAAACGCTGGAGGTCAGCCGGGTGTCGGGGGCGACCGACGCCCCCTTCTACTACGCCGAGGTCGAGTTTGCCACCCTCGCGGCGGCAAAGGCATTCGTCCCGCCCGCCTTTCTCGGCGAGGAGCTGACCGACCGGCCGGGCAGCTCGATGGGGGCGCTCTGGGAGAGCCGGTACGGAAGGGGGACGCTGTGATGGAGCAGAAGAAGACCGTTTCCCGCCTCGGGGGCCGCCGCTGGGCGGCGCTGCTCGCGCTGGGGCTGGTCGGCCAGCTCGCCTGGACGATCGAGAACATGTACCTAAACCTCTTTGTCTACAACACCATCCTCGCCGACGCCGGGGTGATCGCCGACATGGTGGCGGCGAGCGCGGTGACCGCCACCCTCACCACCCTGCTGATGGGGGCGCTGTCGGATCGCCTGGGCCGCCGGCGGGGATTCATCGCGGGGGGGTATCTGGTCTGGGGGCTCTCGGTGATGCTGTTCGGGCTGCTGAGCGTCGCCAACATCTCCCGGCTCTTCCCCGCCGCCGACGCGGCGCTGCTGACCGCCCGGCTGGTCATCGCGGCCGACTGCCTGATGACCTTCTTCGGCTCGACGGCGAACGACGCCGCCTTCAACGCCTGGGTCACCGACGTGACCGACCCGGACAACCGCGGCCGGGTGGAGTCGGTCCTCTCGGTGCTCCCCCTCGCCGCGATGCTGATCCTCTTCGGCGGGTTTGACGCGATGACCGCCGCCGGCCGCTGGCAGGAGTTCTTCTTCCTCTTCGGCGCCCTCGTCACCGGCTGCGGGCTGCTCGCCCTCTTTCTGGTGCGGGACAGCGCCGAGCTGCGGCCGGTGCGCCGGGGGATCGCCGAGGGGCTGCTCTACGGCTTTCGCCCCGCCGCGGTCGCCGCAAACCCGAAACTCTACCTGACCTACCTCGCCCTCGCGCTGTTCGGGGCGTCGACCCAGGTCTTCATGCCCTACCTCATCATCTATCTGCAGCGGTACCTCGGGCTTGCAAACTACGCGCTGGTGCTCGGGGTGGTGCTGCTCGGGGCGGGGGCGGTCAGCGTCGGCTGCGGCCGGCTGATCGACCGGTTTGGCAAGCTGCGGTTCGTGCTGCCGGCGGCGGCGCTCGAGATTGTCGGCCTCATCGCGATGGTCTTCGCCCGCGCCCCGCTGCCGGTGATCGGGGCGGGTTTGCTCCTGCTGTCCGGCAACATGCTGGTCACCTCCGCCCTCAACGGGCTCGCGCGGGACTACACCCCGGCGGGCAAGGCGGGGCATTTTCAGGGGGTGCGGATGATCTTCGCGGTGCTGCTGCCGATGGTCACCGGCCCCTACCTCGGGGCGGCGGTGATCCAGAATTCCGGCTCGATCTACACCGAGCTCGGGGTGACCAAGCAGGTGCCCACCCCGATGATCTTCCTCGCGAGTGCCCTCGTCCTCGCCCTTGTCGCGCTGCCCGCCCTCGCCCTCGGCCGGTCGGTGCGGCGGGACGCGCCGCTTGAATCCCTCCTCACCCCCTACGGCGAGCAGCTCGACCCCGACGCGCCGCTGCCCGAGTACCCCCGCCCCCAGTTCGCCCGGGCGGCGGAGAGCTGGCGGAATCTCAACGGCCGGTGGGACTACGCGATCCGGCCCGCCGGCGCCGCGATGGGGGAGCCGGACGGCCAGATCGTCGTCCCCTTCTCCCCCGAGAGCCTGCTCTCCGGGGTCGGCCGGCAGCTGCAGCCGGGCGAGACCCTCTGGTACCGGCGGCGGTTCGCGGTCACCGGGCTGCCGGGCAGCGGGCGGCTGCTGCTCCACTTCGGGGCGGTCGACCAGCGCTGCAGGGTCTTTGTCAATGACCAGCCGGCCGGCGACCACGCCGACGGCTACCTGCCCTTCACCCTCGAGATCACCCACCTGGTGCGGGAGGGGGAGAACACCCTCACCCTCGCGGTGGAGGACGACAGCGACAAGGGGATCTGGGCCTACGGCAAGCAGAAACTGCGCCGGGGCGGCATCTGGTACACCGCCCAGAGCGGCATCTGGCAGACCGTCTGGCTCGAGCGGGTGCCCCAGAACTACCTCGAGACGGTCCGGGTCACCCCCGACGCCGCAGAGGGGGCGGTGACCTTCGCGCCGGTCTTTGGGCCGGGCAGCGCCGCCGGTCCGGTCGAGATCACCCTCCTCGCGGACGGGCGGCCGGTCGCGGCCGGCACCGCGCAGCCGGACGCCCCGCTGCGGCTCACCCTCGACAGCCCCCACCTCTGGAGCCCCGAGGACCCCTTCCTCTACCGGTTTGTCGCCCGGATGGGGGAGGACCTCGCCGAGGGGTACTTCGGGCTGCGGGATATCGGAATCGGCCGGGATGAAACGGGCACCCCCCGGCTGCTGCTCAACGGCAAGCCCTATTTCCAGGCAGGGCTGCTCGACCAGGGCTACTGGTCGGACGGGCTCTACACCGCCCCGTCGGACCAGGCGATGATCGACGACATCACCGCCGCGAAGGAGATGGGGTTCAACCTGCTGCGCAAGCACATCAAGATCGAGCCCGCCCGCTGGTACTACCACTGCGACCGGCTCGGGATGCTGGTCTGGCAGGACATGGTCAGCGGCGGCGGGCCCTACCGGCCGATGGTGATCCAGGTGCTGCCCTTCCTCGGTTTCAAGCTGCGGGACCGCCACTACCGCCGGTTTGGCCGGGGGGACCCCGCGAGCCGGGCCGAGGCGGTCCGCACCCGGGACCTCACCGTCGAGGCGCTCTATAACTTCCCCAGCATTGTGGTCTGGGTGCCCTTCAACGAGGGCTGGGGCCAGTTTGACGCGGCCGAGGCGGCGCGGGCGCTGCACCGGCTCGACCCCAGCCGGGTCGTCGACCACGCCAGCGGCTGGCACGACCAGGGGGGCGACGACCTCGCGAGCCTGCACATCTACTTTCGGCGGCTCGCCGCGCGGCCGGATCCCGCCGGGCGGCCGGTGGTGCTCTCGGAGTTCGGCGGCTACAGCTGCGCGCTGCCGGGCCACACCGCCTCACAGCGGCAGTTCGGCTACCGGCGGTACGGCACCACCGATGAGCTGATGGCCGGCTATACCGACCTGATCGAGCGGGAGCTGCTGCCGCTGCGGGGGATCCTCTCGGCGAGCGTCTACACCCAGCTGACCGACGTCGAGGAGGAGGTCAACGGCCTGTTGACCTATGACCGGCGCTGCCGCAAGTTCGACGCGGCCGAGCTGCGCGCGATCAACGAGCGGCTGCGGCGGGAGCCCGCGGAAGGGGGGGACACCCCGGTTTGAAACAAAACTATCTGCGGGTGGTGACCGCGACGCTGCTTTTTGGCAGCATCGGGCTGTTCGTCCGGGCGATCCCGCTGCCGAGCGCCGTCATCGCGTTTGCCCGGGCGGTGATCGGCGCGGCGGTGCTGCTCGCCGCCGCCTTTCTCACCGGGCAGCCGCCCCGGCTCGCCGCGATCCGCCGCCAGCTGCTCCCCCTCGCCCTCTCGGGGGCGTTCATCGGGATCAACTGGATCCTGCTCTTCGAGGCCTACCGGTACACCACCGTCAGCATCGCGACCATCGCCTACTACACCTCGCCGGTGCTGGTGGTGCTCGCCGCACCGCTGGTGCTGCGCGAGTCCTTCTCGGCCGCAAAGCTCGTCGGGGTGCTCGCCGCGGCGGCCGGCACCCTGCTGCTGACCGGCACCGGCGGGGCGGCGGGGCCCGACCCGGTGCGGGGGGTGCTGCTCGGGCTCGGCGCGGCGGTCTTCTACGCGGCGGTGATCCTGACCAACAAGTTCATCTCTGGGCTCTCGGGGCTCGAGCGGACCGGCACCCAGCTGGCCTTCGCGGCGATCACCCTCGCCCCCTACCTGCTCGTCACCCGGCCCGCCCCGACCGGCCGGATGACCGCCGCCGCCCTCCTCTGCCTCGCCGTCGTCGGGCTGATCCACACCGGCTTTGCCTATCTGCTCTACTTCTCGGCGATGGCAGAGCTGCCCGGCCAGACCATCGCGCTGCTGGGGTATCTCGACCCGCTCAGCGCGCTGCTCTTCTCGGCGCTGCTGCTCCGCGAGCGGCTCGCCCCGCTCCAGCTCGCCGGGGCGGCGCTGGTCCTCGCCGGGGCCCTCTTCGGGGAGCTGTGGCAGCGAAAAAGGCGATAAAAAAAGAACCCCCGCAGGGGTTCTTTTTTTGCTCTTTTACTCAAACAGCGCGGCGGCCTTGGCCATCCGGTCGGCGACCTTCACCCCGAACGGGCAGCGGCCCTCGCAGCTGTGGCAGCTGATGCAGGCCGAGGCCGGGGTCGCGAGCGCCCCGTAGTGGGCCCGGACGGTGGCGGGGGGCTCGTCGTGGAGCACCGCGAGGTCGTAGAGCTTGTTCACCATCGCGATGTCGATCTTCACCGGACAGGGGGCGCAGTGGCCGCAGTAGGTGCACTGGCCGGCGGTGTAGGCGTGGCTCGGCGCCGCGGCGAGGGTGCTGGCGTAGTCCTTCTCCTCCTCGGTCGCGGTCTCGTAGGCGACGGCGGCGGCGACCTGGTCGGGGGTCTCCATCCCGGCCAGCACACTCGCGACCGCCGGGCGGGTCAGCGCGTAGTGGAGGCACTGCACCGGGGTCAGCGCCACCCCGAACGGGGAGGCCGCGGGGTCGAACAGCCGCCCGCCGGCATACCCCTTCATGACGGTGATCCCGACCCCCTTCGCCGCGCAGCTCGCGTAGAGCGCCTCCCGCTCGGGGGCGATCCGGTGCAGCCCGGCGGTGTAGCTGCCGGGGTCGAAGTACCGGTTGAGGTCCTCGCTCGCCGGCAGCAGGTCAAAGGCGGGGTTGATGCTGAAGAGCAGCATCTCGATCGCGCCGCTCTCGGCGGCGGCCTTCGCGACGAGGGGGTTGTGGCTGCTCATCCCGATGTGCCGGATCCGCCCCTCCTCCTTGAGCTTGCGGACGAAGGCGTGGAACGGCCCGTTCAGGATCCGGTCGAGCTCGGCGGCGCTGTCGACAAAGTGGATCATCCCGAGGTCGAGGTAGTCGGTGCCGAGCCGGGCCATCAGGTCCTCAAACGCCGGCACGACCTTGTCCATCTCCCGGGTGCGGACATACTGGCCGTTCTGCCAGGTCGAGCCGATGTGGCCCTGGATGATCCAGCGGTCCCGCTGGCCGGCGATCGCGGCGCCGAGATTCGAGCGGACCTTCGGCTCGGCCATCCAGCAGTCAAAGAGGTTGATCCCCGCCGCGGCGCAGGCGTCCACGACCGCCTTCACCTCTTCGGGGGTCCTGCGCTCGAGCCACTCGGCTCCAAGCCCGATCTCGCTGA
>DXIA01000185.1 GCA_019113125.1 Candidatus Pygmaiobacter gallistercoris
AAGGGGGGCGTTACGAGAGAGGGGCTAGCCCCGCAGCTGAAAACAGTATCGGAAAAACCATTTGACCCGGTCCGCAAACGGATGAGTGTTGTGGTCAAGGGAAGAGAGGGGGAGCGCCTGCTCTGTAAGGGAGCACCGGACCTTCTACTGGATCGCTGCACCGAGATTGCACTTGCGGGCGGCAGCCGTGCGATGACGGAAAAAGATCGCCGCCAGATTCAGAGTGCTGCGGCGGATATGGCAAAACGGGCACTGCGGGTCATCGGGCTGGCGGAGAGCAGCAGCCCCCAAAACGGGGAAGAGCGGATGACCTTTCTCGGGCTTGCCGGCATGATTGATCCGCCGCGGCCCGAGGTCGCAGCAGCGGTGCGAGACTGCCGCCGCGCCGGAATTCGGCCGGTCATGATCACCGGAGATCACCGCGATACCGCCGCAGCCATTGCACGGCAGGTGGGGATTCTGCGCCCGGGCGATGAGGTGCTGACCGGCGCGGAGATCGCGCGGCTGAGCGATGCCGAGCTCGCCGCTCGCTGCCGCAGAATTTCGGTCTATGCGCGGGTCAGCCCGGCGGATAAGCTGCGGATCGTCAAGGCCTGGAAGGCCGCGGGCAAGGTGGTGGCGATGACAGGGGACGGGGTGAATGATGCCCCGGCGGTCAAGGCGGCGGACATTGGGGTCGCAATGGGGATCGCCGGCACCGATGTCACCAAGGAGGCCGCCAGCGTCGTCATCCTCGATGACAACTTCGCCACCATCGTCGCAGCGGTGGAGGAGGGGCGGGTCATCTACCAGAACATTCGCAGCTTTATCCGGTATCTGTTGACCTGTAATCTCGGCGAGGTGCTCTGCATGCTGCTCGCGATGCTGGCGGGACTGCCGGTTCCGCTGCTGCCGATCCAGATTCTGATGGTTAATCTGCTCACCGACGGGCTGCCGGCCATCGCGCTGGGAATGGAGCCCCCGTCAAAAAAGATCATGGATCGACCACCCCGCCCGCGGGAGGAGGGACTTTTTGCCGGAGGACTGCTGGCGACCATACTGGTGCGGGGATTTCTGCTCGGACTTGGTACGGCGGGAGCATTTTATGCGGTGCTGCAAATGAGCGGAGACCTGACCCTCGCACGCAGCGCCGGATATCTGGTGCTCGTGCTCTCCCAGATGGTACACATCTTTGAATGCCGCGGCAAGGGGGTTTCACTCACCGGAAATCCCTACCTCATCTTTGCGGCGCTGGGATCGGTGCTGATCAGCTTTGCGACCGTTTATCTGCCGGCACTCAGACCGATTTTCTGTACCGTTCCGGTCGGTATGGAAGAGATGCCGCCGGTTCTTGCCGGCATCTTCGTGGGACCGCTGTTCTTTGCCCTGCTTCGCTGGATCCGGCGCGTTGCGCGGCAGAAAAAATACGAGAATCCCTGATCGGCCAGAGAATTCCCAAATATTTTCAACTGCCATCGGGCATACTGAGGAGGAGACCTCTCCGCGGCATTTTGCGGGGGACAGGATCAGAAAAGTGTGATGGGGGTGCTCCTTTGTCGATGGCGGTAAAAAGAACAGTGGCCTTTCTGCTGCTGGCAATTCTGGTAATCGCTGCGGGTGTGCGGCTGATTGTGGCCTCGCTGCTGCCGGATACCTTCTACCTTGTCGCGGGAGAAGAACTTCAGATTGCGGCTCTTCCCTTTGTAACGGTTGAGAAACCTACCGAACAGGTAGAGAAAACAGGCGCAGTGCCGGGTAGTTCCTATCAGTTGGAGCTGAGCCTTTTCGGGTTGCTGCCGGTCAAGACGGTGCGGGCTGAAGTGGTTTCTCGGCGGCGGGTGCTGGTCTGTGGAACCAGCTTTGGCATCAAGATGTTTTCCAATGGGGTGATGGTGGTTGGATTCAGCGACATTCCAACGGCGGACGGATACCAAAACCCCGGAGAGGATGCCGGTCTTGCACTGGGGGACTACATCCTGACGGTGGACGGGACACGGGTGCGCACCAATGAGCAGATGTCGGAACTCGTTTCCCGCAGTTTGGGTGCTCCACTTGCGGTGGTGTATACCCATGACGGGAAACAAAAGACCACAACCCTCAATCCGGTCCGGGATGTTGTCACCGGCGGCTGGCGCGCGGGAATCTGGGTGCGGGACTCCTCCGCCGGCATCGGCACCCTCACCTTTATCGACCCGAATCTCTCGGTTTTTGCCGGACTGGGACATGGCATCACCGATGTGGATACCGGAGAAAATGTCTCGGTGGGCAGCGGAGAAATTGTATCGGTGGAGATCTCCGGCGCGGTTGCCGGTACGCCGGGGCTGCCGGGAGAGCTCAAGGGCAGCTTTTCCAGTGTGATTCCGATGGGCAGCATCCGGATCAACGGAGATACCGGCGTCTATGGGGTGATCTATTCCACCGCCGGCCAGGGTACCATGATGGAGACGGCCCAACAACAGGAGGTGGAGCCGGGACCAGCTCAGATCCTGACGACGATCGATGGTGACGGGGTAAAGGCATATGACATCGAGATCGAGGAGATTTCCTTCAATGCGTCGGATCCCAACCGCAACCTGCTGCTGCATGTTACCGACCCGGAGCTGCTCTCAGCCACCGGTGGGATCGTACAGGGGATGAGCGGCAGCCCGATTATCCAGAACGGCAGACTGATCGGCGCGGTCACCCATGTTTTGGTCAAGGATCCGACCCGCGGGTTCGGCATTTTTGTA